>JAYUDQ010000746.1:0-3161 GCA_043739745.1 Acidimicrobiia bacterium
GGCGTCGGGCTCGGGCTGGCGCTGAGCAAGGGATTCGTCGTCGCGATGGGAGGCACGCTTACGATCGATGACACGCCGGGAGGAGGATGCACGATGATCATCGATCTGGCTGCATCGACGATCGACGCGAACGAACCCGAGGCAACCATGCACACGGCTCTGGCTGCATCGACGATCGACGCGAACGAACCCGCATGACGAGGATCCTCGTGGTCGACGACGAGCCGCAGATCCGGCGAGCGCTGGCCGTCAACCTGCGCGCCCGAGAGTACGAGGTCGATCTGGCCGAGTCCGGCGAGGAGGCCCTGCGACTGGCCGCAGCGCATCATCCCGATCTGATCCTGTTGGATCTCGGCCTCCCCGGGATCGACGGCATCGACGTCGTGCGCGGCATCCGAGGCTGGTCGACGGTGCCCATCGTGATCCTGTCCGTCCGCGAGGCGGAGGCGGACAAGGTTGCCGCGTTGGACGCCGGCGCCGACGACTACGTCACCAAGCCCTTCGGCATGGACGAGCTCCTGGCCCGCCTCCGGGCATCGCTGCGCCGCAACCAGCCGACCCCGGAAGCAGCCGTCGTCACGACCGAGCACTTCACCATCGACCTCCAGAACAAGCGGGCACTCATCAGCGGCGAGGATGTTCGTCTCACCCCGATCGAATGGGGCTTGGTGAGCACGCTCGCTCGGAGTCCGGGTCGCCTGATCACCCAACGGCAGCTGTTGCAGCAGGTCTGGGGGCCGCAGTACGAGAACGAGACGAACTACCTCCGGGTCCACATGGCCCACGTGCGCCGCAAGCTGGAGCCCGAGCCCTCGCGGCCGCGGTACTTCATCACCGAGGCCGGGATGGGCTACCGCTTCCAGGTTCCGACGCCGACCTGATCAACCCGCGAGAGCTTCGAGAGCCGCAGACGGGATCTTGTCGTGCTCGTCGTCGCGCGACGTTTGTCCGTATCGTGCGTTGACAGCCGGACCGTTCTGAACAACGGTGCAGTTCCCCTATCCGACGTCCATCGAGGAGAGCCTGTGTTCTGGTACTTCGTGCAGCTGCTGGTGCAGCTGATCATCGCCTTCCTACTCGGCCTCCTGGTCGGATGGCTCTTGTGGGCACGAACCCTGCGCAAGCGAACCCAGCTCTACGTTCGCGAGACGCGAGGTCTGCGGGGCGAGATCGAAGGCTTCGGCTCGCTGACGACCGAGCACGCCTCACTCGCTTCGGCACACCTGAAGCTGACCGACGCACACGCTGCGCTCGGAGTCGAGCACGCGGCGCGAGGTGCCGATCACGCTGCGCTCATGGGTGAGTTGGTAGCGCTGAAGGCGAGCACGCCACCCCAGGCAGCCGCGAACGCCGTCGTTGAGAAAGCGGCCGCGGTGAATCCCGCTGCGGTGAAAGGGGCAACCGCGAAACCCGTCCGTCCCGACGACCTGAAGCGGGTCGAAGGCATCGGGCCGAAGATGGAGCAAGCACTTCGCGCGGCCGGAATCGAGACGTTCGCACAACTCGCGTCGGCAGCACAGGGTGAGCTGCAGTCCGCCATCGATGCCGCGAAGCTGATGTCGCCGAGCGTGGGCACGTGGGCGAAGCAGGCGCGGTTCCTGGCCGACGGTGACGAGGCCGGGTTCGTGGCCTACATCGAGCACCTCGTGGGCGGCGTCGAGCCGGGCACGACCGGCGAGCGATGAGCTCCGACACGAGTTCGCCCGACGACAGCGCAGGCCACACCAGCGGCACTGGTGAGGTCGCCGGTTTGGATGACCTCTACGCACGGCGGGAACCGGTTCGGCGAGGCATCCCGCTCCTCCTTGGCGCGGTCGGGGTACCGCTTCTTGCGGTCTGGGCGCTCATCCCGGTACGCCACCATGTCGAGGACAGTCTGAAAGCGAAGTCGGTTCGCGCCCTCGATGCCGCCGGCATGAACGGCGTCGATGTTCGCATGAGGGGACGTGACGCCCGTCTGCTCGGAACGCTTCCCGACGAGGCGTCGCGGGCGCGGGCCCATGAACAGGTCCGCTCGCGTGTCGGCGTTCGCCATGTCGACGAGTCCGGACTCACGATCGTCGGCGGGAGTGGCGGGAGTGGCGGGGGCCTCGCGGCGGACACGAGCGTCACATCGACCACCCCCGCCGCGGTGGCGACGACCGTATCCGACGCGGCCACCACGAACCCAGCGCCATCGACGACCGTCGCACCCGCCGAAACGACCGCGCTCCCGTCGACGAGTATTGGAGGGCCGACCACGACGCTCACGGCCGCCGCGGCCGAGGTCGCCGGGGAGATCAACGCCGTGCTCGCAGCCGGCATCGTCGAGTTCGACGTCGGGAGTGCCGACCTGACCCCGGCCGGCAAGGCCACGGTGGCCAAACTCGCGGCAGCGCTGGCCAAGCAGCCGGCCGTCGCCGTCGCCATCGCTGGCCACACCGACAACCTGGGCTCTGCGTCACGCAACGCACAGCTGAGCCAGGCACGGGCGGACACCGTGAAGAACACCCTCGTCGCGCAGGGAATCGCGGCGACCCGTCTCACGGCCAAGGGCTACGGCTCGACGAAACCAATCGCCGACAACGCAACCGCGGCCGGCCGTCAGAAGAACCGACGGATCGACTTCACGCCCAGCGGCGGCTGAGCCCCCAGGGGGCCACTCTGGCGTGGCCACTCCCCGAACATCGGTGTCATCTCAGGCCAGACCTCCAAGGTCAGCCGAATGCGAGAACGACAGAGCGCAGCGACCGAGTGAAGCAATGAGCGCCCAACGAGGCGCACCGCGACGGGTGCCGAAGCGAGCCCGCAGCGAGCGGCGGCGGGCCCCGCCGCCCACAAGCTCAGTGGTGCGGCGCGGTGAGGGCTTCGACGGGCCCGATCAGCTCGATGCGCGGGTTGATGATGGCGAGTTTCCCGTGATGGTCGCCGACCATCCCTTCGGCCTGGAGCCGCGTGCCGACCCGCACACCGGCGATGTCGCGCCGGCCGAGGAACACGAGCGTGATGGCTCCGGAGTCGTCGACGATGGTGCACTCGAGGCTCGGCGTGCCACCCCACGGCTGCACCCGCAACGCCCGCACGCGACCCGCGATCGTCGCCCGCTGCCGCACCGGGATGCCGGCGATCCGCACACGGTCTTCGGGCAGCTCGGCGGCGGAGGCGAGCAGGAGCCCGGGAAC
>JAYUDQ010000747.1:0-3157 GCA_043739745.1 Acidimicrobiia bacterium
CAGCACGGTTGCCGACCGACGGGCATCGGTGATGACCGCAGCCTCGGCCATGGCCGCTATGCCTGCGACGTTCTGCGTGCCGCTGCGGCGATCACGCTCCTGGCCGCCCCCGTGGATCAGCGGCTCGATGACGACGCCTTCGCGCACCACGAGGCAGCCCGTCCCCTTGGGTCCGCCGAACTTGTGCGCAGACAGCGCGAGGAGATCCGCGAACCGGGCCAGCGGGCGTACGTCGATCCACGCCATGGCCTGCACCGCGTCGACGACCAACACTGCGTCGGGCGCGTTCGCACGCACGATCGCCGCGAGCTGCTCGATCGGCTGGATCGTTCCGACCTCGTTGTTGACCGCCATCACCGCGACGATGCCCATGGAGGAGTCGATGCGGGCTTCCGCAGCACCGAGATCGAGCACTCCCTCGCCGCTCACAGGCAGCTCGACCGCACGGGTGCCCGCGCTGTGGACCATTGCCGCAGTCGTGTTGCGGACGGCATCGTGCTCGATCGTGCTGAGCGCGATGGTGAGCGGGTCCCGAGCGGCACCACCGATCCCCCGCAGCGCGAAGTTGAGCGCCTCGGTTCCCCCGCCTGTGAACACGACCTCACGGGCGCGGCAGCCAAGGACGTCCGCCAGCCGATCGCGTGACTCCTCGAGCACGGCCCGGGCCTGGCGGGCGTGGGCGTGGACACCCGATGGGTTGCCGAAGTGCTCGCTCAGGAGCGGGAGCATCACGTCAACGGCCTCGGGCAGCATCGGCGTCGTTGCCGCATGATCGAGGTAGACACGGCCGTTGGCAGGCGCGGAGGTCGCTGGCACAGGCTCAAGCGTACGGGCCCGCTCGCCGATTGGAGACACGTTGCTCGTGTTGCGTCGCATGTGACCCGCTCGCCTGACGGTGAGGGGTACGCTGGGCGAGCCGCCCACACGAGATTTTGCAACGGTTCCTTCCATCCAGGGCCCGCATCGGAAACGGACAGAACGCACAAACCCATGAGCCAGCTCAGACTCGACCCTCTTACCGGACGATGGGTAGCCATCAACGCGGAGCGTCGTCAGCGGCCGAACGAGTTCATGGCGCGATCGCTCGAAGTCGAGGTCGACTCCGGTCGGCCGTGTCCGTTCTGTCCGGGCCGGGCGGAGACCGAGCCGCCTACGTTCGTCACCCCCGGGCCCGACGGGAGCTGGCGCGTGCTTGTGGTCCCGAACCTCTATCCGGCCTTCGAGGGGCGCGACCCGATGGTTGTCGAGCACCTCGGTCCGATCTTCACCCAGGCTGATGCATCGGGCATGCACGAGGTCCTCGTGGTCCATCCCGATCACGACGCCTCCTGGGCCGACCTCTCCGACGATCAGGCCCGCCTCGTCATCGCCGCCATCGCGGCCCGCGCCGAGGCGCACGCGTCGATGCCCGAGCTGCGCTACAGCCAGGCCATCGTGAACTACGGGCGCGAGGCCGGCGCGTCGCTGGTGCATCCCCATGGCCAGCTGCTCGGCCTGCCGTTCGTGCCCGGCGAGATCCTCAACGAGCAGGCCGGCTTCGACCGCTTCTCCGGTGCCTGCCTCCTCTGCACCACCATCGAGGCCGAGCTCGACGCCGGCCACCGCGTCGTCTACGCCGACGACCGTGTCGTCGTCGTATGCCCCTACTGGAGCGGCACCCCGTTCGAGATGCTGGCCATACCTCGTACGCACTCTGCGCACCTGCACACCGCCGATCTGGACGACCTCGCCGCCGTCGCCATCGGCTTACGGCACGGTCTTTCCAGCCTGCGCAGCGCGCTCGGCGACGTCGCCTACAACATCGTCTTCCACTCGGCGCCCTATCGGGCCCAGGGCACCTACCACTGGCATGCGCACGTCTACCCGAAGATCGCCACGCGGGCCGGCTTCGAGCTCGGTACCGGCGTACTGATCAACGTGATGCCGCCCGAGGAAGCCACTGGCATCCTTGCGGGCGCCCGCGTCTGACCGCGTTCACACGACGCCGGCAACAGCTGCTCGCCGGGCTCGCTCCGCCCGCAGATCCGGCCACAGGATCAGCGTGCCGATCACTATCATCAGCGCACTTATGAAGCCTACGGTTCGCACGGCGAAGTGGGCCACGAGCCAATAGGCGAGAAAGGGTGCAATGGCTCCACGGACCCCGGTGAAGAACGTGTGCAGTGCCATGTAGTCGGCGACCTGTGCGGGGGGCGCGAGCTTGATGGCCCAGAGCTGCCATAGGACGTCGCCACCGGCTGCGGCGACGCCGTAGGTGACCGAGCCGATGATGAGCCCGACGAGCGACGAGCCGGTGAAGAACGCCAGGATGCTGATGCCGAAGCCGACATTGAGCGCGATGCGGGTGCCGAAGAAGCTCATGCGGTCGAACACCCAGCCGAACACCGGACTCATCAGCACACGGACGATCGAGGGCACGGCGACGATGAGTAGTGCGATGCGACTCGGCGACGCGTCGATGCCGTAGTCAGGGTTCCCGAGGTACTCGGTGCGCAGCGGGATCATCGTGAGATTGGCCATGCCCATGAACATCCACGAGGCCATCGTCGTGGCCAGCACCCGGTCGTGACGCATCAGTGCGAAGGAGTCGACGAGCCGGCGGCGGCGGTCGTCGGGGATGGGCGACGATTCGAGTCGGCTCACTGCGGCTGCAGAAGCCATCAAGGCCACGGCAGCCCCGGTCACCACCCAGCGGTACGAGGCCAGGTTCGTGTCCAGCCAACGACCCAAGAGCCATGCTGCGAGCGCGCTCATGGCCATCCGGATCATGAGCGCCAACGACACGTTGCGGCCCCGCTCGTGTGCGCCATAGTTGCGCTGGTAGACGGTCGTGAGGAGCGGCACGACGATGTTGACACTCGCCATCCCGATCACGGTGCCGACGGTGTACCCCACCAGTCCGCCCACAAGTGCCGCCATCGACAGGGCCAGAGCGCCGAACGCGAGGATCAGCGATGCGATCACGGTCGCCGGCCGGCGGCTCCGCTGGGTGATGCGCAGTGTCAGCGGTGTGAGAAGCATGCCCCCATTTCCGGCTGCGGCGATGAGCGCCTTCGTGCCCGAATCGGCGTGAAGGCCCCTCAGGGCGATCAACAGGAAGAGGCTCGAGATGCATGCCTCCATGTAGCCGGCGGGCACGGCGCGGACGCATTCGAGG
>JAYUDQ010000748.1:0-3156 GCA_043739745.1 Acidimicrobiia bacterium
CAGGCGGCACGATATCTTCGTGAACAACATCCCAAGGTTGGTGTCGTGGTGTTGTCGCAGTACTCGTCGCCGGGCTACGCGCGCGCCCTGTTCGAGGACGGCTCCGAGTCGCGTGCCTACTTGTTGAAGGACAGGGTCGCGGATGTGGACGAAGTGGTCTTCGCGATCGAAGCTGTTGCCCGCGGAGGTTCGGTGGTGGACCCGAAGATCGTCGAGGAGTTGGTGTCGGCTCGGGCTCGCAAGCCGCGATCGCCGCTGGAGCAACTGACCACTCGCGAGCGTGAAATTCTGGCTGAGATCGCTTCCGGCAAGTCCAACGTTGCGATTGCCAACACCTTGTTCCTGTCCGAGCGCGCGATCGAGAAGCATTCGAATTCGATCTTCTCAAAGCTCGGTCTGGCGCAAGAACCCGATGTGAACCGGCGCGTCAAGGCGGTGCTGCTCTACCTGGCCGACGAGCAGAGCAAGCCGTCGTGAACTCGACATCTTCGCAGACGCAGACGACTGGTCAACCGACGGTGAATGTGATGGTGGTCGATGACCAGCAACCATTCCGCGACGCGGCCCGAGCCGTCGTCGAGCGGTTGAACGGATTCGAGATCATCGCCGAGGCCGAGTCAGGCGAGGACGCTGTGGTGAAGGTCGACGAGCTGCAGCCCGACATCGTTCTGATGGACATCAACATGGGCGGTATCGATGGCATCGAGGCGACCGCTCTCATCACATCGCGGCACCCGTCCACGATGGTCGTGCTGCTGTCGACCTACGAGCTGTCCGATTTGCCTCCGGCGGCTCGTACATCGGGTGCCGCTGCGTACGTGAACAAGGATGACTTCGGAGGTCGCATCCTGCGCCGGCTGTGGGAGAACGCGGGCGATCCCGGCTTCCGCCTGCCGTAGCCGATCGCTCGCTACTTCACTCGCTGTGGAGGGTGTCCGCCAGAGGGTTCCGTCCAGCGCGGATGCCGGGCCCGATCGCGATGAGATTGGAGGTGGCGACAGCCACCAGCCCCACGGCGAGAGGCCACACGGTCGAAACGATCGGTGGCGCCGTCAACCCAACCTCATCCGCAAGGAGATGCCAGCCCCATCGTCCCCCGACGACACCCGCAGGCGTTCCGACGATCGCCGCCACCACAGCGAGAGTTGTCGCCTGCCAGGCGACTGTCCGTGACACTTGCCCGCTAGTGAATCCGAGGGTGCGCAACACGCCGATTTGCCGGCGGCTTCGTCGAATGTTCGTGACCAATGCGTGACCCAGCGAAGCCAGGGCGAGCAACGCGACCAGGCCGGCGATCAGCCAAGGCGCGGCAGAGATCGAGCGCAGATTGGTGATGTCGGGTTGCGGGCTCGGTACCGTCACAGAGCGCCCGTCGAGTTGCGACAGATGCTCGATTGCGACGGCCCGAGAAACCGAGCGATCGACCGTTACGACCAGATGTCCGTCCGGCGCGCCGTAGAGAATCAGCCTCGCCTTCCACGTGACGACGACGCCCTTGCCGGGTCCGAAGTCGGTTGAGTCGTTGCTGATCATCGCCACACCCACGATGCGCATGGGCAGCGGTGGCGTTGCGTCGCGGCGCGCTCGGGAATCGGCGCCGGCGATGCTCACCGGGCTGACGCCGACCGTGTCGCCAATCTGCTTGCTCAGCGCGCGCATTGTTGCCGGACCGAGGGCCATCTCATCGTCGGCTACCGGTGCGCGCCCTTCGACGATCAACGGGCCGGCGTCCCCCTTCAATGCCTGGAATGCCACGAGCATGCATGGCGGTGCCGAACCAACGACCACAGGTCCGCTGCTGCCGACGAACGCGGCGGAGGTGATGATCGGATCGTCTCCGATCCGAGTGGCCACCGCGTCGGCCGAGGCCTGGTCGCTGTAGTCGCCTACGCCGTAGTCCCACCAGGCGCCGAACTGCTTCGGCTCGCGCTCGACGCGCTGGAGGCTGTCGACGACGATCGCCGCGCCGACAAGACCGGCGACAGCAGCGACGGTGCCAACGAAGGCCGTTCGGAGCTGCCAGCCCTGACGCCGACGGGGCATGATCTGCACACCGGCTTGGGCGGGCACTGAGATTCGAGCGATCACCCGGAACATTCGCGGCGCCAGCGGAGAGGCCCGACGCGGTTCGGTACGCCCGGCAATCATGCCGGTGAGCACGATGATGGCTGTAGCCGACAGCGCCACGGTGATGCCGCCGATGACCAACACGGGTACATCGATCTTGAGCCGGCGATCAACCTCGGCGCGGTACGCGAGACCGAACGGACCGAGCGACGACACCGCGCTGGTCACGATCACGGCAACGGCGCCGGCGGCGACACTGATCGGAATCGCTCTCAGCATCAGGGCGCGAGAAATCGATCGCCGCGTAAAGCCGAGTGCGACGATGGACTCATAGTCGGAGATCTCTCTCGCGACCTGGCGGGCAAGGGTTTGGCCGACCAGGACGATGCCGGCCACCAGAAGAATTAAGGCCATCGCGAACATCGCTTGCGCTTGCAACCGGACGGACCTGTTCAATGCGTCGAACAGGGTCAGGTCCTCGTTGGGACTGACCGAGATGGTCCATCCGGGCAGGCTCCTCGCCAGGTCGCCACGGACATCGTCAATTGTCGCGTCTGGTGCGAGCCGGAAGTCGATGGAGATGAATCCTGCGTGCTGGCGACCGTGCAGCTCCCACCAACCCTTGCTCGGAAGGATGCCGAAGGTGAGCAGCTCCTCGTCCTTGCCCGACACGCCGCGACGGGCCGGGCGCAAGTCGCGTTCTGTGCGGACGACGCCGACGATCTTCACCGTTGTCACCGCGTCACACGGTTGGTCGGCTCCGTAGAAGCTCTCCGGACAACCCGCCAACAACATCATGTCGCCGACCCCGACCCCGAGCACCTGACCGGTGCGTTCGTTCACGATCGCCTCGTCCGTCGAGTCAGCACGCGCCAACCGTCCAGCGATCATCTGAGGGTTGGCAATGCCGCCCGCTCTGTCGATCGTAGAACCAGCGAAGGTCCGTTGCACGGTTGCAGGATCAGATGGCAACGCCACCTCCACGGTGGTCACACCGAGCAGCGATGCCGCAGCAACGTGCGGGGAATCAGCCACCGACCTGTATGTGGTCTCATTGGACTCCGGCGTGAAGCACAGAGCAAAGTCCTT
>JAYUDQ010000749.1:0-3149 GCA_043739745.1 Acidimicrobiia bacterium
TTCCGCAGGCGGGATGCCGAGCCACTGCGCGAGGGAGGCGTAGTAGTCACTCATTGACACGGTTGCAGCAACGTTGCCGGTGCGGTCGAGCTGGTTGAAGTCGACCGGCGCGCCGTGGCGTCCGGGACGGACCGGCCCGAGGAGCAGAGCGGTCGACGCCGCGCCGTGATCGGTTCCGCTCGCGTTGGCCCCCGGACGGCGGCCGAACTCGCTCGTTGTGGCCACGAGTACGCGATCGGCGAGGCCGCGCCGCGTGAGGTCTGAGCGGAAGGCCGAGAGCGCGGCACCGAGCTGGCGCATCTGATCGGGATGGGACCACGCCTGCCCGGTGTGGGTGTCGAAGGACCCCCACGGCACGTGAAAGACCCGGATGCCCGTGTTCAGGCCGAGCAGCTCGCCGACCAGTGACAGGCTCGATCCGAGTCGGCTGTTCTGCGGGTAGCCGGCGGACTTCCCCGACAGGCCACCGAGGCCGCCGACGAGGTTGAGGCCGGCCGACAGTCCGGCCCGGGAAGCGGCCATCAGCCCGGGGTCAGCAGTCTCGAGGCCGCCGACGTCGTCGCCGCCATCCGTAAGCGCGCTGAAGGTCGGCCGCATTCGTGCGTCGTCGTCCTTCGTCAGCGCGTGCAGCGAGTCCAGGTCGGGAAGGGCGACCGTCGCCGCCTGCACGCTGTTCAGCGCCGGCGTCGAACCGCCGCCGATGCTCGCTCCGATGATCGCGGCGGTGCCGTTGAAATGGTCGCAGCAGCGTCCGAGGAACCCGGTGTAGATGTTGCCTGCGCCATCGGGATCACCATGCCACCAGCGCGTGAGCATGGCCGAATGGGAGAAGTCCGGGTTCGCGACACCGACACCTTCGACGAAGGCGAGCTGCGAGGCGACGGGCGCGAGTCCGGCGGCCATTGAGTACCGGTCATCGATGCGCAGCATGTCCTTCGGGTTGAGCCACACGTGGTCGCGCAGCTGACGGAAGCGACCGTCGCCCGAAGGGACGAGCATCGAGAAGCCGTCGTTGCCGCCCTGCAGCTCGATCACCACGAGTGCGCGCGGGCCGGCTACGGCGCGGCCCTGGGCGACGGGGACCGTCGTGCCGCCGACCGTCGCCCTGCGCACCACAGGTTTGACCGGGCGCGCCTCCGCCGGCGACCTCGTGAGCGCGCTCGGCAGGACGGTCACGGCCCCGCCGATGCCGAGCAGCGAGAGGAATTCGCGCCGCGTGACGACGGCTGGACGTTTCGTTTCGGTCGTGCAACCCTTGTTGCTCACACGGTGAATGGCGGTCATGCGAGTGCGAACTCCGGTGACATGAGGGCCGCGGCGAGGAGCCGCCGAGAGATCGTCATCTCGTCCGCGTTGCCGGCCGTCGCGAGCGCGGCGTCGTGCAGCACCTGGTTCGTACGGCCCGACACCTCGTGCAGCGAGGTCCGTGCGATCGTCGCCGTGACGAGGTCACCGCCGGGCGGGGCGACGATGGGCTGCATCTTCCAGGAAAGGCTACGTACATACGATGCCCGGACCAGCTGCTGATCGGAGGCGAGCCATCGCGCACTGATCGGCCAGCCGCCCACGTTCGGCGGATGATGCGGCATCTGGTTGAGCTGCTGCAGCACCCATACGCCGACGTCGGCGTTCTGATCGGCTCGGAATGGCTGGATCGCATGCAACGCGCCCACCCACCACTCGATCGGGAAGCGCGGCCGGTTGAGTCGCGAATTGAGGAACTCCTCACCGTGCACGATCTCCTCGACGAGCGGGCGGATCTCGTACTTCGCCCCACGGAAGACCTGTCCGAGCCTGGCCGTGCGCTCCGCTGTCGGTCGTACGCCGACGAGGTGGTGGTAGAGCTTCGCCGCGACCGTAGGCGCACATGCTTCCTGGGCGAGCACCGTGTCGACCACCTCATCGACGCCGAGACGGCCGCGTCGCCCGAGGAAGACGACCTCGCCGCCCAGCGAATGCGCCGCGTTCTTCGTGACGCGCGCCGTGTTGTAGTCGACGTCGTAGCCGGCGAGCGCCAGCGCGCCTGCCTTTACGTCGTCCTCGGTGTAGTTGCCGGGGCCGATCGTGAACAGCTCCATCAGCTCGCGTGCGAGGTTCTCGTTCGGTGCTTCGACCGTCGATCCGGCCAGATCGAGCATGAGCATCATGGCCGGGTCGGTGACCATCTGGCGCAGGAGCGTCCCGAAGTTGCCCATCGCATGGGTGCGGAGCAGTTGCTGCTGGGTGTGCAGCATGTCGAGGTTGCCGGCCTTGTCGCTGCTGGTCGCGAAGTGGCCGTGCCAGAACCAGGTCATCCGCTCGTGGATGCCCGCGCTCGGCGAGCGGAGGTTGGCCGTCCAACCGTTCAACGCGTCGTCCCATCCGTCCTTGCGGGGCTGCGCCGGGTTGATCGCCTGTGCCGGCGCGTTCATCGCCCAGTCGATGGCCGCGTTCGCGGCTGCTCGCGGATCGCTGTTCTGGCTGAGCCGGGCGACGGCCGCAGGATCGGGCGCGATCGCGCAGCGCCGCAGCACGTGGGCCACCATCGCCGCCGAGCTTGCCGTCACGGGAGGGGGCCGTCGGCAAGAGATCGGCCGTTCACGGAGAAGACATCGGCACTTCGGCCCCCTACTCTTTACCAATTCTTGCGTTGCGCTGACCCTCCGCTCATATCCGGCCGGCAACCTGCATCGCACCGGGACGGGTGGCGGGCCTGCCGCAGCGACACCCGCCCGGCAGGTACATCCCACGAAACCAACGGAGCAGACCTACATGCAGAGACTGTCCTCCCCCACCTCCTCGCCTCTCCGGCGCATCTGCCGGATCGGTGTTGCAACGGGCGTCGTCGGCGCCGCCTTCTTCGGGACCATGGTCGTCGCGAACGCCCAGACGACCACTTCGACCCCCTCGACGGCCACCGCCCGGACGCCACTCACACAGGCGCAGCTCGACGCGGCCAAGGCCTGTATGGCCGCCAAGGGTTTCACCATGCCCACCCGCGGTTCCACGCCGCCCACGACGATCGCCGGCAGCCCGACCACCACCAAGGCACCGAAGACCGCTGAGCAACGCGCCGCATTCGAAACAGCCGCCACCGCCTGCGGCCTTCCGGTCGGTGGTCCCGGCGGCCACGGTAGTCCCGACGGTCCTGGTGACCGCGGTGGTCCCGG
>JAYUDQ010000750.1:0-3147 GCA_043739745.1 Acidimicrobiia bacterium
TGCGCACGGCCCTCCGCATCGGCGAGCACGAGGATGAAGCCCTGCACATCGGGGTCGTCGAGCAGGTTGGTGCCTGTCGGCTCGAACCGACGGAATGAACCGTCCTTCGCCCGCACCCGCAGATGCAGGCTGACCTTCTGCAATTCGCGCGGCCCGGGGTGAGCCGTCTCGAAGGCGTTCATCTCGAGCGTCTGCGCGTGGTCGTCCGGATGCACCAGGTCGATCGAGGGGCGTCCGATCAGCTCCTCCGGCTCGTTACCGAGGAGCGTCCGGACGCCGGCGTTCGCAAAGCGGATCGTGAAGTCGCTCCCGACGAGGAAGACGACGTTCATCTCCTCGAGCGCGACCGCCCGCGCAATCACTGCCGCGGTCTGTGCATTCACCACGACCCTTTCGTCGCGCCCGCCGCTGCGCTTGAGGCCGCCTCAGCGCGCAGAAGCCCCGGGCACGCCCGCCATCTCGAGGCGCACGTGGGCGCGGCGCAACGCTGCGGAGGCTTCGGCATCGCTCAGTTCGTGCTGCTTCGCCTCGAGCTTCGCCTTGGCGGCACGGGCCCGATCGGCGTCGATGTCGCGCTCCAGTTCGGCCACGTCGGACAGGATCGTGACCCGGTTGTTGCGGACCTCGATGAAGCCGCCGTGGACCGCAGCGCGGATCTCATTGCCGTCCGACGTACGGATGAGGACGGGGCCTATGCCCAGCAGACCGAGGAACGGCGCATGTCCGGGGAGGAACGCCGCGTCGCCGCCCGACGGTCGGGCGATCACGATGGTGGCCTCACCCGAGAACAACATGCGCTCGGGGGAGACCAGCTCGACGTGCATCGTGTTGGTGGCGCCTTCAGCCATGACCAGTCCAATCGAGTGGCGCGGAAATCAGCAGGGTGTTGGTGGCGCCTTCAGCCATGAGGGGCTCAGATCTCGCCGCGCTCGAGCTTGGCGGCCTTCTCGAGGACGGAGTCGATGCCGCCAACGTTGAGGAACGCCTGCTCGGGAATCGTGTCGAACTCGCCGGCGCAGAGCTTCTCGAAGCCCTCGATGGTGTCGCCGAGCGGCGTGAACACGCCGTCCATACCGGTGAATGCCTTGGCCACGAACATGGGCTGGGACAGGAACTTCTGCACCTTGCGGGCCCGCTGGACCAGGACCTTGTCCTCCTCCGACAGCTCATCGATCCCGAGGATGGCGATGATGTCCTGGAGCTCCTTGTAGCGCTGCAGGATCTGCTGGACACGGCGGGCGACGCCGTAGTGGCGGTCACCGACGACGTCGGGCGCAAGGATCGTCGAGGTCGAGGCGAGCGGATCGACGGCCGGGAAGATGCCGAGGGCGGCGATCTCACGGGCGAGGTTGGTCGTCGCGTCGAGGTGGCGGAACGTGGTGAACGGGGCCGGGTCGGTGTAGTCGTCGGCGGGCACATACACAGCCTGCAGCGACGTGATGGAGTGACCGCGGGTGGAGGTGATGCGCTCCTGCAGTTGGCCCATCTCGTCGGCCAGCGTCGGCTGGTATCCGACGGCCGAAGGCATACGGCCGAGGAGCGTCGACACCTCGGAACCGGCCTGGGTGAAGCGGAACACGTTGTCGACGAACAGCAGCACGTCCTGGTTCTGCACGTCGCGGAAGTACTCCGCCATCGTAAGCGCGCTTAGTGCAACACGGAGGCGCACGCCCGGGGGCTCGTCCATCTGGCCGTAGACGAGGGCGGCGTTGTCGATGACGAACTTGCCCTCCTCGCCGGTGCTGGTCTCCTTCATCTCCAACCAGAGGTCGGTGCCTTCACGGGTGCGCTCGCCCACGCCCGCGAACACGGACACGCCACCGAACTCCTTGGCCACACGGGTGATCATCTCGAGGATGAGCACGGTCTTGCCGACTCCGGCGCCGCCGAACAGCCCGATCTTGCCGCCCTTCACGTAGGGCTCGAGCAGGTCGATGACCTTCACGCCGGTTTCGAACATCTCGCGCTTCGGCTCGAGCGTGTCGAACGAAGGCGCCTTACGGTGGATGGCCCAGCGCTCGGTGACACCCTCGAGCGGCTTGCCGCCGGTGTCGAGCGGCTCGCCGAGCACGTTGAACACGTGACCCTTGACCACGTCGCCGACGGGCACCTCGATGCCGTGGCCGAGCTGCTTCACGACGGCGCCGCGAGTGAGGCCGTCGGTCGGCCGCATGGCAATCACCCGCACCCGGTTCTCACCGATGTGCTGTGCTACCTCGGCCCAGATGTCTTCGGACTCGCCGTCGACGACGAGCGTGAAGATCACGGCATCGTTGATCTCGGGCAGCCCGCCCGCGGGGAATTCCACGTCGACGACGGGGCCGGCGATGGAGACGATGCGTCCCTCCTGCAGGTTCACGTTGTCGGTGTTCACCGTGTTCTCGGTCATCGTCATTTGCTGTTCGGATCCTCTGTGCGCTGATGAGAAGCGGATGTGCTGCTGGGTGTAGGAACGTGTTACGTGTGCTTACGAGTTCGCATGTTCCGCGTGCCTCGGAAACAGCTCGACCGAACTGACGTGGTCGATGAGCAGGTCCTGGGCGCCACCCTCCTTGAGGGCTTCGGCACCGCTGACGATCTCCATGATCTCGGTGGTGATGGCGGCCTGACGTGCGGTGTTCATCTGCCGTGAGAGCTTCTTCACGAGCTCGCCGGCATTCTCCGTGGCGGACTTCATGGCCCGCTGACGACCGGCGAGCTCGGACGCCGCGGCGTCGAGCAGTGCCGCATAGAGCCGGCTCTCGACGTAGCGCGGAAGCAGCGTGCCGAGGATCGACTCGGGGGCGGGCTCGAACTCGTAGTCGGCCTGCGGTTCGCCGCCGCCGCTCCCGACCTCGATCTCGATCGGCATGAAGCGGCGGAGCACCGGACGCTGCGAACCTGCGGACAGGAACTGCGTGTACGCAAGCTCGACCTGATCCACGTCTCCGGCATCGAAGCGGGCGACGACCTCCGTGGCGATGGCGCGCGCATCCTCATACGTCGGGTTCGTGGTGAAGCCCTTGAACGCGGCGTCGATCTTGTACTTGCGGAAGCGGAAGTAGTCCTCGGTCTTCTTGCCGACCACGATGAGGGCGTACTCCCGCCCCGAGGCCTTCTCGGCCAGCATCGCCCGTTCGGCGAGGCGGATGACCGAGCTGTTGTACG
>JAYUDQ010000751.1:0-3147 GCA_043739745.1 Acidimicrobiia bacterium
GATGTCCTTCTGGTCTCGGAACTGTCAGAGACACGGTGAAGGACGATCACAGCGCTGCTGTGCTCGGCGGCTCGGCGACCGTAGGGACGAATCCCGTTAGGCCCGTGGCTTTGCGTCGTCCGGATTTCCCCGGCGGTGCCCTTCTCGTGTGATGACCACTTTACGTGAGCAACAGTGAAGGGTCAATCACGGACTGCGGCGAAACGGTAGGCCGAAAGGCTCATTCTTGCAGGCAGGTGTACTAGTAGGCAATGTTGGCGGCCACGTCAGGTGACCGACACATGGTCGATCAGCGCCTCAACGGCTCCGACGAACGACGGTTCCAGATCGGCATAGGTGCGCACCGAAGCGAGGATCCGCCGCCAGAAGTCCGGTGGGCTGCCGACTTTCAGCCGGCGGCAGACGCCTTCCTTCCACTCCTCGCCCCGGGGCACCTCGGGCCAGGCCGGGATCCCGACGACGCGCGGTCGGACCGCCTGCCACACATCGATGAACGGCGTGCCGCGCACTTCCACGAACGGTCCGGCCACTTCCGTTGCCAGTCGCGCCTCTTTGCTGCCACGGACGAGATGGTCGACAAGCACACCGAGGCGGCGCGCTTCAGATGGCCCGAACCGGGCGACCTCAGCGGCGAGGTTGTCAATGCCGTCGAGACGTTCGACCACGATCGCCAGCTCACGCAGGTCGTCACCCCACACCTTCTCGACCAGTGCCGCATCATGGATGCCCTCGACCCAGATGCGCGACGCCTTTGCCACGGAGGCGCGCGCCGTCGCGCCACGACGAGCCACCGAACCGGAAGCGGTCATGACCGGCGCGATATCGGCTGTCATCGGCCTTGTCAGGGTGACCACATCGGGGCCGATGATGAACGCTCCGGGCGTCATCCGGAACAGCCGTTCATCGCTCGACTGCCCGCGCAGCCGCACTGCGTCGCCCTCGAAGCCGCACACCAGACCGCGGAATCGTGAGCCGCGATGCAGAACGACCAACCCGGCGCGGGCCTCGATACGCGGGTACACGCGGGCGGCACGCGGTGGACCGTCGATCGGGCCACCGAGGATTCCGCTCATGCCCGCCACTTCCTCGGGTCCGCTTCCGTTCCCGCCTCGGGCGGCGCCACACCCAACATGGCCGCGAGGTACACGAGGAGCTCACGGCGGCGCCGCACGAGCAGGCGGGCGCTCGGCTCGACGCCGAGGGATCGCAGCACCTCGACCTCGGTCGCGGCTCCGATGACGCTTGCGTAGGCCGACAGCACGACGAGGCGGGCGTCGCGACGTCGCCCATCGGCCATCTCGGCCTTGATGAAACCCGTGGCCCGGCGGGTCAACGGCTCCAGCGCTTCGGTCAGTCGATCGACCGAACGAGGGCCAAGGCGGCCGACTTCGCGGAGGAAGCCGAGCGTGTGCGGACGCTGCCGGGCATGGGCGAACACGGCACGGACCACGGCATCGAGGCGCTCCCAGGCCGTTCCCCGTCGGGTGAGGGCGGTGTCGACGGCAAGTGCGAATTCCTCCACGGTGCCGGACAGCACAGCATCGAGAAGAAGCTCCTTGGAGCCGAAGTGATGCAGGATCGTCTGCTTGCGGATGCCCAGCCCAGCGGCAAGGGCGTCGAGCGATGTCGCCTCATAGCCTCGGGCAGAGAACGCGATGAGCGCGGCCTCGAGAATGCGGGCGCGCGTCCCCGACTGCTGCCTGGTTCGGGTGGCCGTGGCCGTGATGCTCGCTGCCGACACTTACCGGATGGTAGACAATGCGGCTGATGACGGAGCGCATGCCCGGACCCGCGAGCCGGTTCCCATGATCACGGAACGCCTCGACGGAAGCCGGATCGCCATCACCGGCGCAACCGGATTCCTCGGCACCGCACTGGTCGAGCGGTTCTTGCGCGCCGTCCCCGGATGCGAACTGGCGCTCATCGTTCGGGCCGGCAAGCGCACACCCGCCCGGGAACGGGTCCGCCGCGAGATCTTCCGCAACGACTGCTTCGACCGTTTGCGGTCCGAACTCGGTGACCGTTTCGACTCCGAGATGGACCGCCGCGTCCAAGTCATCGACGGCGATGTCTCACAGGACGGGCTCGGCCTCGACGATGCGGGCCGGGCCATCCTCAAGACGTGCCGCACGGTCGTGCACTCTGCCGCGGCGGTGGCTTTCGACTCGCCGCTCGACAGCGCGGTCGAGACCAACCTGCTGGGCCCGACCCGGGTCGCCGCGGCCATGCGCGAGGCCGGCTGCGCCGGACATCTGGTGGCCGTCTCGACCTGTTACGTGGCCGGTGCCCGACGCGGCGACGCGCCCGAGAAGATCCTGCCGGAGACCCCCTTCGCCACCGAGGCCGACTGGAAAGCCGAGGTGGCCGCGGCCAGGCGCCTGCGCAGCGACACCGACGCAATCTCCCGGACCGTTCCGAAGCTGGCGATGTTCCGCAAGCGGGCCCGGGCCGAACTGGGCGGCGCCGGCACTCCCCTGCTGGCGGCGAAGACCGAGAAGCTCCGGGAGGAATGGGTCCGCAACGAGCTCGTCGAAGCCGGCCGGGCCCGTGCCGCGTCGCTCGGTTGGCCCGACGCCTACGCCTACACAAAAGCCCTCGGCGAGCGAGCGCTGCTCGAAACCCGAGACGGCGTACCGGTCACGATCGTGCGCCCGTCGATCATCGAGTCGGCCTTCGCCGAACCACGGCCCGGTTGGATCCGCGGCTTCCGCATGGCCGAGCCGGTCATCATCTCGTATGCGCGCGGACTACTGAAGGAGTTCCCGGGCATCCCCGAGGGCGTCGTCGACGTGATCCCGGTGGACATGGTCGTCGCGGCCATCGTTGCGGTCGCTGCGGCCGGGCCCGACCCGAGCGGCCCAACCGTGTACCAGGTCGCCTCGGGGGCGCGTCAGCCCCTGCGCTACCGCGAGATGGTGACCACGATCCGCGAGTGGTTCACTGAGCATCCGTTGTACGACAAGGAGGGCCAGCCCATCCTCGTGCCCGAGTGGTCGTTCCCAGGCCGTGGTCGCGTCGAACAGCAGCTGCGCCGGGCCACGAACATGCTCAAGCGGGGCGAGAAGCTCATCGCGGCATTGCCGGTGCGCGGGTCGCAGGCGGAGATGGCGAGCAGCCTCGAAGAACGCCGCGGCGACTACGAGCGTG
>JAYUDQ010000752.1:0-3144 GCA_043739745.1 Acidimicrobiia bacterium
GAAGGCATGTCGCTCCCGACTGGCATCCTGCTCTACGGTCCACCGACGAGCGGCAAGTCGTCGCTCGCCGCAGCCATCGCGGGCGAGCTGCATGTGAACCTGATCCGGGCCGATCTCACCGCGGCCATCGATCCGTGGGGCCATGCTCGGCCGGATTCGATCAGCTCGGTGTTCCAGTCTGCGGCGGAGCGGGGTCCGTGTGTGCTGCACCTGGACAACGTCGATGCGGTGACGCATCGACGTCTCCGGTACACGCCGCACGGCTGCGAAGCGCTTCCGGAACTGCTCGCCGCACTCGATGCCCACGACCCGACCCGCGTCGTTGTCGTCGCGTCGTCGGCCGCGCCGTGGCTCGTGAGCCCCTCGCTACGAGCCCCTGGACGACTCGAGCGCTTCGTCCTGGTGGGCACCCCGGACCAGGAGGCACGTCGTCGGTGCTTCGAACGCACCCTCGGTCGAGGACACGGCCTCGATGACGATGACCTCCGGGCCACCGCTGACCTGTCCGAAGGCTGCACGTTCGCCGACATTCGAGCCGTCTGCGATCGAGCGGCAGCGCTGGCGCTCGGCGAATCACGCCTGTCAGGCGTGGTCAGCCCGATCCGTCGCGACCACCTCCGCCGAGCCATGCACGTCCAGACCCGTTCCGGCTGGTCATGGTTCGACACTGCGTACAACTTCGCCGAGTTCACGGACGACTCCGACGAGTTCGACCCGCTCTTCGACTACATCCGACGCCACGTGCGCAGGATGCCGCTCTGACTCTTGGCGGGTGGGCCCCGCCGCCGCTCGCCGCAGGCTCGCTTCGGCACCCACCCGTCGTGCGCCTCCCTCGCTGACGCTCGGGTCGCTTGCTGTCTGCGTCGCTCCTTCCGCTGCGCTCCCCCCACTCCTCGCCTGCGCTTCGGACGGCGCTGCGACTCTTGGCGGGTGGGCCCCGCCGCCGCTCGCCGCAGGCTCGCTTCGGTTACGCGCCGGGCGGTGAATTTGCGAATGCGGGCGTCGCTTTCGCGCCGGGCGGCGAGAAACCGCAGGCAGGGGTTCGGTTTCGCGCGGCCGGTGAATTTGCGAATGCGGCGAGAAACCGGACGAGGGACAGGGGCAGGTGGCCGGTAGAGTCGTCGGTCGTGTCCGAAGCCAGCAATGCCCTCGCATCCCCGGGACGGGCGGCGATCATCGGGGCTGGGCTCATGGGCGGCAGCCTCGGCATGGCCCTGCGGGCGCAGGGGTGGTTCGTCACGGCCGACGACACCGATGCGCTTCGCGTCGTCCGGGGCATCGAGCTCGGCGCATTTGACGCAGCCGGCGTCGACCCGGCCGCCGACGTCACCTTCATCTGCACGCCCGTACTGAGCGTCGCCGACCTCGCCCGCAAGGCCCTCGAGCACGGCGGGATCGTCACCGACATCGGCAGCGTGAAGCAGCCGATCGTCGAACAGGTCGATCATCCACGGTTCGTCGGCGGCCATCCGATGGCGGGCTCCGAACAGGAAGGCATTGAAGGCGCCGATGCGCTCATGTTCGAGGGTCGCACCTGGGTACTCACGCCGACGCCGACGACCGACCCCGAGGCCTTCACCCGGCTGCATGCGGTCGTGGCATCGCTCGGCGCGCTCGTGCTTTCGGTTCCGCCGGACCGCCACGACGAGCTCGTCGCCGTCGTGTCGCATGTACCCCATCTCGCCGCGGCGACCCTCATGCGCCTCGCTGCGACCGGGGCCGAAGAGCACGCTGCGCTGCTGCGGCTGGCGGCGGGCGGATTCCGTGACATGACCCGCATCGCGGCCGGCCATCCGGCGATCTGGCTCGACATCTGCGAGGGCAACCGCGACGCCATCGTGCGGGTTCTCGGTCAGCTCATCAGCGACCTCGGGGGCATGCGGACCATCGTCGCGGCCGGTGATCGTCCAGCGCTGCTGCGCTGGCTCGAGTTGGCCCGCGTCGCCCGTATGAACCTTCCGGTCGGAGCGCCGCCGCCCGAAGAGCTCGTCGAGATGCGGGTACCGATCCCCGATCGCCCGGGCTTCATCGCCGAGGTGTCGACGCTGGCGGGCGAGCTCGGCGTCAACATCTACGACATCGAGATCAGCCACTCGATCGAGGGAGGAGGCGGTGTGCTCGTCGTCGTCCTGGCCTCGTCGGCCTCGGACCTCATGCGGGGCGGCCTGCTGGCCCGTGGATTCCGTCCTTCGGTCGCTCCGCTGGAGATCTCATGACGGCCCCGAGCCCGCCACGGCGGATGATTCCCTTCGATGGTCCGGTCGATGCCGTTGTCGCCGTTCCCGGGTCGAAGAGCTTCACGAACCGTGCGCTCGTGTGCGCCGCACTCGCCCGGGGTGGGTCCACACTCGTTGGGGTGCTCGACAGCGACGACACCGAGGCGATGTTCGGCTGTCTCGATGCACTCGGCATCGCGGTCGAGCGCGATCCGGTGCTCCATCGTGCCGTCGTGCACGGCGCCGGAGGTGGTAGTGGGCAGCCTGCAGCGACACTGGACGTCCGCCAGTCCGGGACCACGGCGCGTTTCGTCACGCCGATGGCGGCGTTGGGGCACGGTCGCTTCACCGTCGACGGGCACCCGCAGATGCGAGCTCGTCCGATGGACGATCTCCTACGCGCGCTTCTGAAGCTCGGTGTCGACGTCACATCGTCAGGCGGTGGTCGGCTGCCGCTGCGGATCGAAGCAGACGGCGTCCAAGGAGGAATGGTCACGGTCTCGGGAACGGCCTCGAGCCAGTTCCTCAGTGGACTGCTGCTTTCGGCACCGTGCTATGAGCGTGGCCTCCTTGTCGAGGTCGAGGGTGACCTCGTCTCAAAACCGTATGTCGACATGACGATCGCGACGATGCGCGCCTTCGGGGCGGTCATCGAATGCCGCGGCCACGCATCGTTCCGGGTCGAGCCGACGGGCTATGCAGCCACTGACTACCGCATCGAACCTGACGCGAGCGCGGCGTCCTACTTCTTCGCTGCGGCAGCCGTCACCGGAGGACGTGTCCGCGTCGAAGGTCTCGGATGTGGAGCGCTCCAGGGTGACATCCGGTTCGTCGACGCGCTCGAGGCAATGGGCTGCACGGTCGAACGTGGAACCAACGCAATCATCGTTCAAGGTCCGGAGCAGCTGAGAGGCATCGAGGTCGACAT
>JAYUDQ010000753.1:0-8070 GCA_043739745.1 Acidimicrobiia bacterium
CGTAGACGTTGGCCTCGGCCACCCGGATCGTCGCGCCGCGACCGAGCCAGTAGGGCTTGTCGTCGGCACCGCGGGCAGGTGCGATCGAGAACCAGTGCACCAACGCGAACACGATGGCGGCCCCGACGAGCAGCCAACGGCGACCGAGGATGGCACCGGCCAGCACCAGGTAGATCGGCAGGAACAGCAGCGGCACGACGGCTTGAAGCGGTTGCAGCAGCGCAGGCGCGGTTCCGCCCACCTTTCGCGATGCCGCAACCACCAGCAGCAACGCGACGAAGGCCCATGCGACGACGTCCCACGCGCCACCGAACAGGGCCAGCACCTTCTGACGCCGGTTCCGATCGGCCGCGGGTATGCGCCGTCGACGCCACGAGAGCTGCACGGCGGAAGAGTCTGCCCGCCATGCCACACGGCAGCGGGGATTCCCGGACGCGGGAACATTCGCGGCACGTGGACGTTTCTCCTATGGCGATAGTGGAAAGTAGGATGACCGACGTGAGTGCACCGCTGTTCGAGATCGACGACCTCAAGGTCAGCGTGGCCGTGGGCGATGCGCATCAGCCCATCCTGCGGGGGGTGAACCTGACGATCGACGCCGGCGAAGTGCATGCGGTCATGGGCCCCAACGGGTCGGGCAAGAGCACTATCGCCAACACGCTCCTCGGCAACGAGGAGTACCTCGTCGACAGCGGCACGATCCGCTACAAGGGCGAGGACATCACCACCTGGCCAACCGACGCCCGAGCCAAGGCCGGCATGTTCCTCGCCTTCCAGTATCCCGAGGAGATCCCCGGCGTCACCGTGATCAACTTCCTACGCCAGGCCCTGTCGGCGCGAAAAGGCATCGACCTCTCGACGCTCGAGTTGCGACTCGCGATCATGGAGTGGATGGGCAAGCTCGGCATGGATCCCGAGTTCGCCAACCGCTATCTGAACGAGGGTTTCTCCGGTGGCGAGAAGAAGCGCAACGAGATCCTGCAGATGGCCATTCTGGAGCCGGAGTTCGCCATCCTCGACGAGACCGATTCCGGCCTCGACATTGATGCGCTGAACGTCGTCGCCAAGGGCGTGCACGAGGTCCGCAAGGCCCGTCCCGCACTCGGCGTACTGCTCATCACGCACTATCAGCGCCTGCTCGAGCTCATCAGGCCCGACTTCGTGCACATACTCATCGATGGACGCATCGTCGAGTCGGGCGGGCCGGAGCTGTCGCTGCGTCTGGAGAAGGACGGCTACGAAGCCTGGAGGACGCCATGAGCGCCACCGCCCCAGCGATAACCGCCTCATTGTTCGACCCGCGCCGCATTCGTGACGACTTCCCGATCTTCGAGCGGAAGCTCGACGGCAAGCGCCTCGTGTTCCTCGACTCGGCCAACTCCTCCATGAAGCCCCGCGCCGTCATCGACGCGATGTCGCGCTTCATGGAACACGACTATGCGCCGATCAACCGCAGCGCATACCGCCTAGCGGCAGCGGCGACGGACCTGTACGAGGGCGCCCGTGCGAAGGTCGCCACATTCATAGGCGCGCGTACGGCCGACGAGGTCGTCTTCACCAAGAACGCAACCGAGGGGCTCAACCTCGTCGCCCAGACATGGGGCCGCGCCAACCTGCGGCCCGGCGACGCCATCGTGCTCACCCACATGGAGCACCACGCCAACATCGTGCCATGGCAGATGCTGGCGGCCGAGAAGGGCTTCGAGATCCGCTGGCTGCCGCTCACCACCGATGGTCAGTTCGACCTCACCACGCTCCCTGCGTTGCTCGACGGGGCAAAAGCGTTTGCGTTCACCGCGATGTCGAACGTGCTGGGCACGATCACACCCGTACGCGCGCTTACCGATGCCGCCCATGCGGTCGGGGCCATCGCGATCGTCGACGGCTGCCAGTACGCACCGCACAACATCACCGACGTGCACGCAATGGGAGCTGACTTCTACGTGTTCTCGTCGCACAAGCTGTGCGGCCCGACGGGAATCGGCGCGCTCTGGGGAAGGGCCACACTGCTCGACGAGATCCCGCCCTTCCTCGGCGGCGGCTCGATGATCAGCGATGTCACGCTCGACGGTTTCACCACTGCGCCAGTCCCGGCCAAGTTCGAAGCCGGAACGCCGCCCATCACCGAGGCCATCGGGTTCGGCGCGGCCATCGACTACCTCAACGGTCTCGCCGATGGCCAGGGCATGCCCGCCGTCCGCCAACACGAGATGACGCTCACCCGCTACGCGATCGACACGCTGTCCGAGCGTTTCGGCGACGACATCACCATCTACGGCCCCGACAACATCGAGGTACGCGGTGCCACGCTGTCGTTCGCCTTCCGTGGCGTGCACCCGCACGATGTGAGCCAGGTGCTCGACGAACACAACGTCTGCATCCGCGCCGGACACCACTGCGCCAAGCCGCTGATGCGGGTGCTCGGCGCCGGCGCCACCGCCCGAGCGTCGTTCTACATCTACAACGACGAGGCCGACGTCGACGCGCTGGCCGACGCCTTGGGCGATGTCACCGATCTCTTCGGCTGACACGCCTCCCCTACGCTGCACCCCGCCGTCCCTTCCCGTTCTTTCAGGAGCATCCATGCCCGGCCTCGAAGACCTCTACCGCGAGATCATCCTCGACCACTACCGCACTCCGCGGAACAAGGGCGAACTCCCCACTCCGCCGGCCCACCGCACCGACGGCATGAACCCTCTGTGCGGCGATGAGATCGCCGTGTACCTCGACGTCGAAGGTGACGGTGACGCGGCAATCGTCAAGGACATCAAGATCGGCGGGCAGGGCTGTTCGATCAGCCAGTCGTCCGCCTCGATGATGTCCGCCGCCGTGAAGGGCAAGAGCGTGGCTGAGGCTCGCGAGCTCATCGGTGCGTTCAAGCTGATGATGAACATTCACGAGCACGGGATCGACGATGAGGGCGAGTCGGGCGACTTGTCCGACGCGGCCCCGTCCGCGCCGGTGAAACTGGGCGACCTCGAAGCGCTGAAGGGTGTCGTGAAGTTCCCGGTGCGCATCAAGTGCGCAACGCTGGCCTGGTTCACGATGGCGCAGGGACTCGACGAGATCGCCGTCTCGGGCTGACGCTCGACATGCAGCGGGGCGACTCGACGCGCGGCGCCGATGAGTGCCCGCGAACTTCGGCGCCCAAAGCCGCTCCCACCGGCTTTCGCCGACAAAGTTCGGTGTGCAGCCGGCGAAATCAGGTCTGGAGATCGAGCACGGTGTCGGCCAGACGGTCGAGCTCGGCGGCCCAGTCCGTCGGTGGGGTCAGCGGGCGCACGACGATCTTCGTGAAGCCGGCCTCGATCCACCGCTGCGCGTTCTCGCGCAAGGCCCTCGGGCCGAACGACACGACGTCGCGCGGGTCACCGGTGCCCCGCGTCGGCAGAGTCACCGCAGCCTCTGCGTCGAGCGCGTAGGCGAGGTTGATCCCGTAGTGCTCGGTCGAGATGACTCGGCCGGCTTCCGAGGTGGTGCGCTCGATCACGACGCGGGCTGCGATCGCGTCTTCCCGGGTGATGCGGCCGGGAATCCAGCCGTCGCCGAGGCGGCCCACGCGTTCGAGCGCCTTCGTGGCCTGCCCGCCAAGCCACACCTCGAGGGGCTCCTGCATCGGTCGCGAGTCGAGCGTAAGGCCATCAACCGCCTCCCCCGCCCACCATTGCCGCAGACGCGGGAGCTGCTCATCGAACCAGCGCGTCCGGTCGCCGTCAGGCATGCCCTGTGCAGCGCGCTCGGCCACGTCGGCCAGCCCGGCCACGAACACCAGCAGAAGACGGCCCTTCGACAGCCGGTCGAGCTGCGCGAGCGACTTCGCCAGCATGACGGGGTTGCGGCCGGGCGCAACGAGGTGAGTGCCGATCTTCAGCCGCTTCGCCCTGGCCGCGGCGTAGGCGAGGCCGACAAGGGGATCGAACGTCCCGGCGAGGAACGTCTCCGGTAGCCAGACGGAGTCGAAACCAAGCCGTTCGAGGCGGTCGAGGACATCGTCGTAGTCATCGAGTCGCAGCATTCCTTGGCCGCCGACGGCGAGACCGATACGGACCTTCACGACCCGACTCCTACTGACCAGTGCGCTTTCTGCATGGTCCACACCATCTCGCGTCCGGTGTCGCCCGATGCAACCGGTTCACGATCGACAACTCGGTCGAGGGTGTAGCCGAGCCGCTTCGGAATGGCCGCGCTCGGAACATTGCCGGCGTCGCAATGGATCTCGGTCCGCTCGATCCCCGGTAGCGCCAAGCCCGCAGTCGTGAGGGCTCGCGCCGCGTTGGTCACGAACCCACGCCCCGTTTGATCGGCGCTCAGCCAGTAGCCGATCTCGAGCACCCCGGCGCCCTGACGAGTCATCAGCGACAGGCGGCCGGCAATCGTGTCGGGAGCGACCTGCGAGCCGCCGCCGGTGACGATCAGGTAGTCGAAATCCGTCCCGTTCACCCAATGGAGCTCCACTTGCACGAGCCGTGCGCTCTGCACCTCGGGCGTCGCGTTCGAAGGGGTCGCCCAGGGCATCCACGGGCTCAAGTGCCCCATGTTGGCGCGAAGCACGGCAACGAGCGCCTTGACGTGCGCTGCGCGAGCTCGCACCAGCAGGCCGCCTTCGATGGGAATCTGTTCTGGAGGCCACACTCGAAGAACGCTATTCGGCGGACTCGGTGGGACGAAGTTGATTACCGGTCCCTACCGGCGCACCGCTGGATGCGGGAGGAACGTGACGCTCGCCTTCTTCTTGGTCGACGCCCGCCTCATCTGTTTGGTACGTGCGCGTAAGAAGTTCGCGAGCTGCTCGTAGACCAGCTCGCCCACCATTGCCGTGATCTCGTCCGCCATCGTCTTCCACACCGGGTCGCGATCGATGAACGCATCGGGCGATTCGGTGCACCACCAATGGAACTCTGCGCCGCCTGCGCCCCAGTCGCGACGCTTCCACTCCCGGACCGTAGATGTTACGTGGTCATATGAATCGGTCTCGTCGATACGCCGCAGCGGAAGCTGCCAGCAAACCTCCGGCTTCCAGTCGAGCGGCCGCTCATCGGCCTCGAGCGCGGCACGATGGAGTGCACATCCGGCACCGCCCGGGAACCCCGGTCGGTTGAGGAACACGCACGCTTCGTCGATCAGGCGCGTGACATGCACCCCGTCTTCGTTGCGGGCGGTGAGCCGGCGCGGACTGATGCGGTCGAACATCTGCCACTGCTCGGGCGTGAGGCGCGCCGCGCGCTCTTTGAGGTTCGCGAGGTCGGCGTCGTCGACCATGTGGGCACCGTGCGAGCAGCAGCCCTGCGACAGTTCAGTGGTGTCGACGTCGTGCACACCTTTGCAGCCCCGGCCGAAGATGCACGACCAACCGCTGGTGAGGAACGTGACGTCAAAAACCCATGTCCGGTCGGCGACGGGGTCCTCGAAGCTGATCAGCTCGTGCATGTCCTCCGGACGGATGCGGTCGTTCTCGGCTTCAGTCACCCTCCGAACGTAGTCCGCCGCAAGTCGATTCAGCCGGTGAAGTATCCGCCGTCGGGATGCATGATCGTCCCGGTGACATAGCTTGCTTCGTCACTGGCGAGGAACAGCGCCATGTCGGCGACCTCACGGGGTTGACCGACGCGACCCAGCGCGATGTTGCCGAACAGGTTTGCCTGCCGCTCCTCCGGCAGCATGGACAGGACCTGGGTCATGTTCGTGGCGATGAAGCCGGGCCCGATCGCGTTCACGCGGATGCCCGCCGGTCCCAGCTCGCGGGCGCTCTTCTTGGTCAGCATCCAGACGCCTGCTTTGGACACCGTGTAGGCAATGGGGCCGGCGTCCGGGTGTTTCGCGGCGATGGACGCAATGGTGATGATCGATCCTTTCGTGCCGGCGTCGAGCATGCGGCTGGCACAGGCCTGCATCGCGATGAGCGTGCCGGTGAGGTTCACATCGAGCACTCGCTGCCAATTGTCCAGCTCGAGCTCGACGAACGCGCGTCCCGGCTTGTCGGCCAGTTCGAGCCCTTCGGTCACACGCTTCAACTCGTTCTCGAGATCGCCAGATCGGTACTCGCCGTGGCTGATGCCCGCCGCCGTGAGCAGCACGTCGAGCCCGCCGTACATCGTCACCGCCAGGTCGGCCATCGCGTGATTGTCTTCGCGATTCGACGCCTCGACCCGTATGAACGTGGCTCGCCCGCCCGCCGCAGCGACCTGCGCAACGGTTTCGGCGCCGGGTGCTTCGAGCATGTCGGCCACCACAACAGCGGCACCTTCTTCAGCAAAGCGCAATGCCGAGGCCCGCCCGATGCCGTTGCCACCGCCGGTCACAACGGCGACCTTTCCTTCCAGACGACCTGCCATGTCCCCTCCTCCGCTTCCAGTCGACGGCGAACCTAGGACGCCTCGGGGCCGCCCGGCCAACCGACGCCACGACGGGCTCAGCTTGTGTGCGGAAATGACGGTCGGCCGGAGCCCCCCAGCACCGGCCGACCGTCGGCCTGCCGCCAGTGACTACCTGACGACGAGTCTTGGCTCGAAGCATACGCACGAACAAGACCCGCTTTGGAATCCGCGGGCGGTGGTGCCGCGAAGACCGTGCACGAACGGTCAACCGCCATGGGCGATACTTGGCGGAGACGTGACGGCTTCACCGTGCTTCGCACCGGTTTGGCACCTGGCGACCCCGAGCCAATCGTCGCGACGAGAAAAGGACTCCCCCGTTATGACACCGATGGTGCCGCCAGCGCATCCCCGCCAATACCGTCGGGCGCATTTCGCAGCCGTGTTGGCGATCGCCGTCGCTGCGGGCGCCTCCGTGTTCGGCGTTTCGACGGCCACTGCCGACCCGAAGCCGGGCTCGACCGGCTCAACCGGTCCGGCCGTCCCGGTCACGGCACCACGGGCGCCCACAACCCAGAAATCCGCGACCACGAACAGGTCGCCATCAGCGAAGGCCTCGTCGAAAGCCTCGTCGAAGTCGAAGGTCTCGGCTGCAAGCGGATTCGGCCAAGGGGCAAAGGGCGACAAGGTCGTCGAGGTCCAGACCCTCCTCCAGAAACTGAAGTTCGACGTCAGCGACACCGGTGGCTCCTTCGGTGACCAGACGTATCACGCGGTCATGGCGTTCCAGAAGGTGAACGGGCTCAGCCGCACAGGTCGGGTCAGCGAGGCAACGCTCGCCGCCATGCGCACTGCCATCGATCCAGAGCCAATGCTTCCGAGCGGTGGCACAGACCGTATCGAGATCGACCTCGAGAAGCAGTACCTGGCGCTGTACAAGGGCGGGATGCTCGACAGGCTCATCTCAATCTCCTCCGGTTCGGGAAAGGACTTCTGTGTTCTCGATCCCGACACCAACAAGACCGCGTGCGACAAGGCCATCACCCCCGGCGGTTCCTTCCGCATCCGCAGCCGCATCATCGGCTGGCGCGAGTCGAAGCTCGGTCTGCTCTACAACCCGCTCTACTTCAACGGGGGCATCGCCATCCACGGCGCCCCCAGCGTGCCCGGCACCCCGGCCTCCCACGGCTGCGTCCGCATCCCGATGATCTCCGCCGAGTGGTTTCCGGACGCAGTCGCGAACAACACGCCGGTCTATGTGTTCGGCGGCGAGAACCGCCCTGCACCGCTGAATGCCAAAGCCCCGTCCGACACTGCGCCGGCTGCCGGCAGCGCAAGCTCGACGACGGTTCCGCTGGCCACGCTGCCTGGCTCGACGCTCCCCGTCGGAACACCCACCACCGTGGCACCGACCACCTTGCCGGGAACGACTGCGTCGACTCTTCCGGGCGCGACGACGACCTTGCCCGGCGCAGTCCCGTTGCCCACGACGCTCGGACCGGGCGTCACCAACCCGGCCACCACCCGCCCGGCGGTCACCCTGTCGACCACCACCCCGTCGACCACCACGGCCTCAACGACCACACCCGGCGGCGCCAGGCTCCTCACCCCGCCGGCCTGACGCGCGCCGCATCGCTCCGGGATGCCTGCGAGGACGGGCGCACACTGACGCACGGCGAGGTTCAGGCGAAGGGATCCGCGAACGGATCGGCGGCAACGTCCGATCCGTCCTTGATCGAGTCCGCATACGGCTCGTAGC
>JAYUDQ010000754.1:0-3140 GCA_043739745.1 Acidimicrobiia bacterium
GGGCGAGGTCTGCCCGACCACATCAGCGGCTACATATTGGCGCGGCTCGCTCTGCATCGGAACCTCCACGGACAGCGGTTGGGCTCCCAGTTGCTCGCCAACGCACTGTTCCGTGCTGCGAGTGCTGCCCGGGAGGTCGGCGGACGGTTTGTTGTGGTCGACGCCATCGATGGTCCTGCAGTCTCGTTGTACGCCCACCATGGATTCGTGCCGGTCGCAAGTGACCCGATGCGACTGATCCTGCCGACCAAGGCGCTCGACCAGCACCTCTCGTGACGGGTGCGCCATGGTGATCGTCGGGCGATGATGTCCGACGTGGAGGAGGTCGAGGTCGTCGTTGCCCATAGCGAGCGGGCGACCCTGCGCGTCGGCGACGTGTTCGTGAAGATCGACGGCGACCAGACGCGCACCGACGTCGAGGTCGAGGCGATGGCCATGGCGCCGATCCCGACCCCTGAGGTCCTGTGGCGCGAGCCGCCCGTGCTCGCCCTCGCCGGCCTTCCCGGGAAGGCACTCGGCCGCCTCGGCGAGCCGTCGACCGCGTCGCCCGCGGCCTGGGCCGCGGCGGGCGCCGCCGCACGGACACTGCACGACGCACCGCTGCCGCCATGGCCCGGTCGGAGCCTCAACGAGCTCGCAGCGCGCCTCGACGGCGAGTGCGAGTGGCTCGTCGCCAACGACGTGCTTCCCACCGACCTCGTCACCCACAACCGGCGGGTCGCCGAGGCTGCGCTCCGGCCGTGGGTGCCGGTGTTCACGCACGGCGACCTGCAGGTCGCCCACGTCTTCGTCGATGGTGACGAGGTGACCGGCGTCCTCGACTGGTCCGATGCCGTGCCAGGGCGATGCGCTGTTCGACCTCGCCATCCTCACGCTTGGCCACGAGGAGCACCTCGCCGACGTCGTCGCCGGCTACGGCACCGACGTCGACCTCGACGTGATCCGCGCATGGTGGTCGTTGCGAAGCCTGCTGGCGGTCCGCTGGCTGAGCGAGCACGGCTTCGATCCATCCTCGCCGGGTTGCGAGATCGACGTGCTGCGATCCGCGCCGTGAGGCTGCAAGAGAGAATCGATGACTGCGCGTGCTCACTTCTGCCCCATCGCCGGGCCCCATTCTCCCGACGACCGAGAGGCCGCCGGGTCGCCCGACGACACCGCGCTCGGCCCGACGGGGTGGCAGCAGGTACGCGGGTCGACGAACCCAAGAAGAGACCGAATCGGTGGACGGACCGAGCCCGCCATCCGATTGAACGGTCACGATACGCTCCGTCGATGACGAGCCTCCAGCCGCAACTCTGGATCGACCGTGCCAGCGCCGCAGTCTCGTTCTACGAAAAGGCTTTCGGGGCACGGGTGCTCCACCGAGTCGGCGACGGGGACGACATCGTCGTTCAGCTCGCGGTAGGGGACGCGACCTTCTGGGTGTCGCGAGCTGACCCAACCATGAAGCGCTTCAGCCCCGACAATCTCGGTGGCGCAACGGGCCGAACGCTCCTCGTCGTGGACACCCCCGATGCCGTCTTGGCCGCGGCAGTCGACGCCGGTGCGACCGAAGCTTCCCCGGTCCAGGACGAACACGGCTGGAGGCTCGGGCGAGTCGTCGACCCATTCGGCCACGAGTGGGAAATCGGTCGACCTTTGCCGGCGCCCTGACAGCGCACCCCGCACCCGCCCGCGGTGCGCCGACACGCGGCCTTCGCGGCTGTACGGCGTCCGTCAGCGGTAGGGGGTCAGGTCTGCCTGGGGGTAACGCGTTTGGGTGTCGGCCAAGGTCTGCTCGTCCCAGTACGGGTCGCCCGGGGCGGGGAAGCCGAACACCGACCGCTCGCGGGGAGACGCCCGCTCGACGATCTCGAACCAGTCTGGACCTGTGGCGCGCGCGGCCCAGGCGACCCTGCCGGTCCAGCGCGGTGCCCACACGTCGTGGTTGGCGAGGAGCGCAAAGCGGCTTGATCGTTCGCCGGTCATGCGCGACCCACGGTGAAGTACGTCGGACCGAAAGGTGAACAGGGTTCCCGCGGGACCTGTCATCGAGACCTCCTCCTCGGCGAACATCCCTGCCGGGAGGTACTCGTTCGTGATGTCGTGATGCCCAGGGACCGGCCAGTACGGAACGCTCTCCCCGACCGACAGCGGAACGACCTTGGTCGGGCCGTCGTCGACGCCTACGTCTGACAGGAGGATCCAACTCAGCATCTGCGTGGCCGGACTGGAGCGCTTGGGCACGACGAGGCTGTGGTTCACGAAATCGCGGTGGTGGCGCTGGTCGTAGTCGACGGCGCCCGCGTACTTGGCCCACAGCCCAGCCTCGTAGAGCCGCAGGTCGGCCGAACCAAGGAAGCGCTCCGCCAGGTCAAGCAGGTCCGGATGGAACGCCAGTCGGTTCAGGTTCCACGATCGCCACGGTCCGCCGATGAGGCCGGCCCACTCGTCGGTTGCCAGCCAAGCATGAGCGGCGGGGTCGGCGAAGTACTCCTCGGGCCTCGGGTAGTGCAGCCACAAAGCTTCCTGGGCCGCCGCCAGCTCGTCAGCGTTGAGGAAGCCCTCGAACACGAGATGGCCCTGCTCGCGTAGATCCGCCACACAGCGGTCGGGCACCCTCATGGCCGCAAACTAACTGCACCGCGGTCCGACCCGCGGGCCCATTGCAAGCGGCGTCGCGGCCGACATCTGCGATGGGCGAATGCATCGATCGACGGGTCGGGCGGCGACGCGGCTTGGAGAGCGGCGCGCTGACATCTCGACTTGGCTACCGTCGCTTGCCCATGGCAACGGACGTGCCGACCCGACTCTGGCCGGAGATCGACCGCATCGCGTTGTGCGTCCACCGACGCTCAGGCCGACACCCAGCATTCCGGGCAGTCGCCGACGCCATGCGGATACCCGCCGGGTCGATCGTCGTGGTGGCGGCCCGCCACCTCGCGGTGGGGACCGTGACACTCCGCGACGTCGAGCTCCTCAGCCGCTATGAGAGCCACGCGCTGGTTGCCCGCAACGTCGAGGACCACGTGTCGCTCGGCCTCCTACGCCGGCGAGATGACGGCGGCTTCAGCCCATCAGCGGAGTTCCAGGATCTCGCCACGATCGCCCTGCAGGTCCAGAGCGACACTGCTGGCGAGCTGTGGTCCGAGCACGCAGCG
>JAYUDQ010000755.1:0-8050 GCA_043739745.1 Acidimicrobiia bacterium
CACAAGTACCGCGACGACGGTAACGTCGCGGTTGCCTTCTTCGGCGACGGTGCCACGAACATCGGCGCATTCCACGAGGCCGCGAACATGGCCTGCGCGCTCAAGCTGCCGATCGTGTTCGCCTGCGAGAACAACGAGTACGGCGAGTTCACCCGCCGCGACCAGACGATGGCCATCACCGACATCGTCGACCGCGCCCAGGGCTATGGCATGCCCGGCGTGATCGTCGACGGCATGGACGCCATCGCCGTCTACGAAGCCGCAGGCGAGGCCATCGCCTATGCCCGGGCCGGCAAGGGACCGACGCTCATCGAGGCCAAGACGTACCGCTTCTACAACCACCACGGAGTACAGAACCTGGGTCTGAAATATCGACCCGATTCCGAAGTAGAGGTCTGGAAGCAGCGCGACCCGATATTCACGCTGGAGGCCCGGCTGACCGAGATCGGCGTGATGACGGCCGATCAGGTGGAGGCCGTATGGGCCGAGCTTCGTGCCGACATCGCCGACGCGATCGCATTCGCTGAAGAGAGCCCGCTGCCCGACAAGGACCAGCTGTTGGAAGACGTGTACACCTCCATGGCGGTGGCCCAGTGAGCGATGACCGTTCCCTGTCCTATGTGATGGCTTTCAACGAGGCCGTCCGGCAAAGTATGCGCGCTGATGAGGACGTGTTCTGCGCAGGTGAGGACATCGGCGCGTTCGGCGGCGTGTTCGGAACCTACGGCGGCCTGCAGAAGGAGTTCGGGGCCCGACGCGTCGTCGACACCCCGATCAGCGAGCAGGCCATCATCGGCCTCGGCGTCGGTTCGTCGGTCACCGGTCTCCGCCCAATCGTGGACCTGATGTTCATGGACTTCATGTGCGTCGCGCTCGACCAGATCGTGAACCAGGCGGCGAAGCTGAAGTACATGTTCGGCGGCAAGGCTTCGCTTCCCTTGACGATCACGACGGCCGGTGGCGCCGGCCTCTCGGCCGCGGCGCAGCACAGCCAGAGCCTCGAGGCCATCCTGTGCCACATCCCCGGCCTCAAGGTGGTGTACCCGTCGAACCCGTACGACATGAAGGGCCTGATGGTGTCGTGCATCCGGGAGAACAATCCGACCGTGATGGTCAAGCACAAGCGACTGCTCGGCATGACCGGACCTGTCCCCGAGGAGATGTATAGCGTGCCCCTCGGCGTGGCCAGCGTGCTACGGCCGGGCAACGACGTCACGGTTGTCTCCTGGGGACGCATGGCGAACGAGTCGATGGTCGCCGCCGAGAAGCTCGCCGAAGAGGGCATCGACTGCGAGGTGATCGACCCGCGCACGCTGCAGCCCTTCGACACCGCCACGGTCGTGCAGTCGGCCCGCAAGACGAACCGCATCATCGTGGTGCACGAGGCTGTGCGCTTCGGCGGCCTCGGCGCCGAGATCGCCGCGCAAGTGCAGGAGGAGGCCTTCGACTACCTCGATGCCCCCGTCGCCCGCATCGGCGCGCCGTTCTCGCCGGTGCCGTTCAGCCCCGCTCTCGAGAAGCACTACGTGCCCGACGCGAAGAGCATCGCCGCCGGTATCCGCGAGGTCCTTGGCCGCAAGGCACCGGGTAGCTGACCCGGTCGGTCGAGCGCAATCGTGGGTATCGTCGGCGTCATCGCCAACCCGGCTGCCGGGAAGGACATCAGGCGACTCGTCGCGCACGCGTCACCGACCTCCGACGCGGCCAAGATGGGCGTCGTCCGCCGAGCAGTCATGGGCGCGATCGACGGTGGCGCGACGAGGATACTTGTGGCACCCGACCGCCATAACCTCTCGACGCGTGCGGTCGAGGGTCTGGCATCCAATTCTTCCGCTGAGATCGAAGTGCTCGACGAGGAAGCACACGGCTGGTCGGGCGACACCATCGCGATGGCCGCCCGCATGCAGAAGGAGGGCGCAAAGGCGGTGCTGGTGCTCGGCGGCGACGGGACCCATCGCGACGTTGCGAAGGGATGGCTGAACGTGCCGATGGTCGCGATCTCGACCGGCACGAACAACGTGTTCCCCGGCAATGTTGATGCCACGCTCGCCGGGCTTGCCGCCGGTCTCGTGGCCAGCGGCGTGGTGCGCCTCGGGCTCGTGTCGCACCAGGCGAAGGTGGCACATGCGACCTTCAGCGACGGGTCGAATGACGACCTCGCGCTGGTCGACCTGGCGCTGATGGAAGGCCGGTTCACCGGGTCGCGCGCGGTGTGGGATCCCGCATTACTGCGCGCGCTTATTGCCTGCATCGCCGAGCCGGCGGTGGTCGGCCTGTCCTCCATCGCGGGTCTGCTGCACCCGGTGGATCGTCGCAGCCCGGGCGGGGTGCACGTGGTGTTGGGCGGGAGGTCGGTCGTCCGCGCCCCGCTCGCTCCGGGGATGTTCTTCGACGTGGGGTACGCGTCGGCAACGTTCCTTGCGCTCGGTGCGCCCGTTGTGCTGCAGGGTCCAGGCGTCGTGTCCTTCGACGGCGAGCGCGACCGACTGCTCGGTGACGGCGATTCGGTCACCGTGCGGCTGCGGGCTGACGGTCCGCTCGTCATCGACGTCAATGCGGCCATTGCCGCCGCGGCTGCCACCGACCATTTCCACCGCACGCCGCCCACCTCGCAATCGACCGCTCGTTCAACTGTCAACTGAAGGATTCCCCGATGCCCATCGAGTTCACCATGCCGAAGCTGGGCCTCACGATGGAGGAGGGCACCATCCTCGAATGGCTCGTGGCCGATGGCGACGAGGTGCGGCCTGGTGCCTCGGTCCTGCTGGTCGAGACCGACAAAGTCGAGACGGAGGTGGAGATCCCCGACGGAGGGCGGCTGCATCGGGTGGGGGCAGTCGGCGAGGCATACCGGTGCGGCGAGCTGATCGGGTGGGTACTCGGTGCTGGGGAAGTTGCACCTGCTGGTGTCGTGGCAACGACCGGTGGTGCCGCTGCTTCTGTCGCATCGGCTCAAGCGTCGGTTGCTTCGGCGGCACAAACCGCAACTCCCCATGCTACGGGCGCAGCCCCACCCAGCGGGCGTCTGTTCGCTTCGCCATTCGCGTACCGGCGCGCCGATGAACTGGGCGTGGACATCCGGTCCGTCACCGGTACCGGACCCGGCGGACGAATCGTCTCCGAGGACGTCGAGACGATGCACGCAATTGCTCCCGCATCGGCTGTCCCCACCGCACCCACGCCCGTCGCGGCAGGGGCCATCGCATCGCCGACCGCCTCTCAGCTGCCCGCGACCCGACGCCGCCGCATCGCTCCGCCCGCCACCTTCGCCGCCGCCGAACTGGCTCGCCTCGTCGGCGTTGACCTCTCGACCACGCCGATCCTGCCCACGGCCGCGGACGGAAGGATCAGCCGCCAGGACGTTGCCGACCACGTCCGCTCGCTACTCGCAGTCGGGTCAACGTCCGCCGCGACGTTCGCACCGCTCGCTCAGGAGCCCACCACGCTGGTGCCCCTCAGGGGCATGCGCGGCACCATCGCAACCCGTATGCGCGCATCGCTTCAGGACATGGCGCAGCTGACCCTGATGATGGACGCCGACATGGACGCGGTTGTGGCCGACCGTAACGAGCGCAGGGGCGGCGCGACCGTGCCCGGTTACACCGACTACGTCCTCGCGGCCGCGGCCCGGGCACTGCGGGATCACCCGAGGGTCAACAGCCAGGTGACTGCGGATGGCATTGCGCTGCTCCCCCGTGTCAACGTCGGCATCGCCGTCGCGCTCGACGAGGGGCTGCTCGTGCCCGTGGTCAACGATGCCGACCAGCTGGGCTTGGAGGCCATAAGCGCGCAGACGACCTCGCTTGCGAATGCCGCCCGGTCCGGGAAGCTCAAGCTCGCCGACCTCGAAGGCGGAACGTTCTCCGTGTCCGCGCTAGGCATGTTCGGCGTCGATGGATTCACCCCCGTCATCAATCCGCCCAACGTCGCAATCCTCGGCGTCGGCCGCCTCCGCGACGATGTCGCGTGGGCACCCGATGGTGCGATCCGCCGGGTGAAGCGACTCACGCTCAGCCTGACGTGGGATCACCGCGCCTTCGACGGCGCCCCCGCCGCGGAGTTCGTACGCACGATCTGTCGCTACCTCGACGACCCGTCGACGCTGGGGTGAGTCCAGTGGTCGGCACGGGCTTGCCGCGTAGTACTGCGGCTGCCGCGTGCCGGGGCGCAGCGAGCCAACCGTGCCCACGAGGATCACCCGACCCCATCGCGCCTCGCGCATGGCGGGCGTACAGCGCCGAACGAGTCGGATCGCCGAGAGCACGTTCTTGTTGTACGAGTCGAACCACGCCGTCTCGTCGGTCGCTTCGCCGAACCACGAGCCGCTCTCGGCGACGCCGTAGTTGGCGACCAGCACGTCGATCGGACCGATCGCAGCGACCAACTCGTCGGCGCCGGCATCGGTGAGGAGGTCGCCTGCGACCGCCCGGGCACTGCCGCCCGCGGTGCGCAGTTCGGCCGCCACGACCTCAGCTCGCCAAAGGGCCTCGCCATCCACAACGGTTTCGCGCCGCCCGGCGAGAAACCGAACTCCACATTCGGAAAAACGCCGCGAGGCGCGAAACCGTCGACGCTCGCCCACATCGAGCGCGTGCAGCACGCCTAGCGGATCACCCCGACTGCTCGCAGCGCATCGAGCGCCGCGTCGTCGTACCCATGCGCCCGCAGCACTTCCTCGGTCGATTGCCCCAACTCGTCGACCGCCCACACCGTCTCATGCATCGTGTGGCTGAAGCGCACCGGCGGCTTGGCGTGGCGCATTGGCCCGGCGACCGGGTGGTCCCAGTAGTGGACGATGTCGTTGTGCACGACCTGCGGATCGTCGAAGACCGAGTCGAGGTCGTTGACGTGGGCGGTCGGCACCTGTTCGGCTCGCAGCCGTAGCATCAGCTCGGCCGTCGTCATCGCCCGGAAGCCATCGTCGAGCAGCGCGCCGAGCGCCTCGAAGTTCCCCGTCGTCTGGCGCTTCTGGGGCGTGTTGAAGCGTTCGTCCTCGAGCCATTCCGGATGGCCGAGCGCACGGCAGAGCCCGCCGAACTCTGCATCGGAGGCGGCGAAGTAGACCAGGCTTCCGTCAGCCGTCGGCTGCACCCGGTACACCTGGTACAGCATCGGCCCGGGCGTCGCGTTCTCGCCGGTGACGGTATGGCCGTTGAACGTGTCGGGCCACAACCAGTACATCGCGGCGTCCAGCATCGGGATCACCAGATGCTGGCCCAAGGCCTGACCGCGCTCGCGGGCGAACAGCGCCGCCGTGATCGCTTGCGCCGCAGCGGTCGCGGTCGCCTTGTCGCAGATGAGTGTGCGTACGAGATCCGGCACCGGGTACTCCTGCGAGACCTGGGTCGACACGACACCGCTGATGCACTGGATGATCGGGTCGTAGACGCGCCAGTTGCTGTACGGGCCATCGGGTCCGAAGCCGCTGATCGACACATAGATGAGCCGCGGGTTCACGGCGTGCAGATCGGCCGCGCCGATGCCCATCCGATCAACGGCGCCGGGCCGGAAGTTCTGGACGACGACGTCAGCCTCGGCGGCGAGTCGCTTCAGTGCGGACACGCCATCGGGATGACTGAGGTCGAGCGCGACCGAATGCTTGCCACGGTTCGACGTCGAGAACATGGCCGAGATGGTGCCTACCCGGTACGCGCCGATCCGGGTCAGGTCACCGATCCCGTGCGGCTCGATCTTGATGACCTCAGCGCCCTGGTCGGCCAGGATCTGGCAGCAGAACGGCCCCGAGATGACGGCCGACAGATCCAGGATCTTGATGCCTTGCAGTGGACCAGCCACGATTCATGCCCCCGGCAACCTACGATTTGATGATCGATGCGAACGATTGAAACTAGTCGACCGGCACATTTCGGCACGGCAGAGTCGACTGGGGCGGATCGGTGTCACGACCGTTGGAACGGCGGAAGGCGACCTGCGGAAACGCGTGCGTCGAGGTGAGGACCCCTAACCGGCTGACATGGATCCGCCCCAGTCAGGTGGTCAAAGCGAACGAGCCACCGCGGCGGCTCCGTGGATCGCAGCCTGGATGCTGCTCGTTCCGTTGACGTCGCCCACCAGGTGCACACCGAAGCCGCGCCCTGTGATGAGATCGGCGAGCTCGCGATTCGGCTCGTGGAACGTCGCGAGTACGACAGTGTCGGCCGGGAACGTACGCACGAACGCGTTGCCCAGACCGACTGCGACCACCTCCGTCGCGGTGATGGCGCGCAACGCCATGCTCGGCACGAACAGCATGCCGGCGCCGAAGAGCCGCTCCCGGCTGGCCTCCACGGTGGCGGGTGGATAGGGGATGTTCGCGCCCAACTGTTCGAGGCGGCTGACGATCGTCACCGTTGCCCCTCCAGCGACGAGCACGTCCGCGGCCGAAATGGCCTCGAACGTGCCGTTGTCGTCGAACACGACCGCATGCGCGCCGACCGTCGCCCGTCCGCCGAAGCCGAGCACGTCCCAGATCGTGAACACGTGCGGCAGCGAGGCCCCAGGCACCGGAATCGACGGCGTCGACAGCTGGAACCCGTCACGCCTCGGCGTCGATCCGGTCGCGATGATCACCTCATCGGGCTTCGCGTCGACGATGAGGTCGGGATCGACCGGGGTCCGGAGGTGGACATGCACACCAAGGCGCACGACCTCGTCGGCGAGCCAACGAGTGATGGCGGCGAGGTCGCTACGGTGCGGGGCTGACGCGGCCATGCGGACCTGGCCGCCGAGCTCGTTGGCCATGTCGTACAGATGGACCCGATGCCCACGCAGCGCCGCTGTCCGGGCCGCTTCCAGCCCAGCCGGACCACCGCCGATCACAAGCACCGTCTTCGCCTCCACAGCCGGCCCCGGCGTCTCGAACGGAACCTTTGCCTCCCGGCCGGCGGCGACGTTGACGACGCACTGCAATCGCCCGGTTGTCATCAGCTGGGCCACACAGCCCATGCTCGTACCGATGCACGGGCGGATCTCGCTCTCGCGGCCGCTGCGCGCCTTGGCCACGAGATGCGGGTCGGCGATCATGGCCCGCACCATCGACACCATGTCCGCGACGCCGGTCTCGACGAGATGGCTGGCATGGTCGAGCGTCATGATGCGCCCGGTCACGATCGTAGGTACACCTACGATCTTCGTGACCTGCTCGCTGGTGCTGATCTCGTACCCGAGCGGATCGTCGAGTGTGGACAGGAACTTGTGGAAGCGCCAGTAGGACGACATCGACACGTCGAGGAAGTCGATGTCGGGTTCGATCAGCTTCGCGATCGCGGCGGCTTCCGTCGTGTCGATCCCCCCGTCGATGAAGTCGTTGCCCGAGATCCGCACACCGACCGGGAAGTCGCCACCGACTTCGGACCGGATGGCACGGACGATCTCTGTGACGAACCGGACGCGGTTCTCGGTCGACCCGCCATATCGGTCCTCTCGGATGTTCAGTGCGGGCGAGAGGAACTGGCCGATGAGGTAACCGTGCGCGCCGTGCAGCTCGACGCCGTCGAGCCCCCCGTCGCGACACCGCTTCGCAGCAGCTGCGAACGCGGCAACGGCATCGTCGATCATTGTCTGCGTCATCGGCCGCGGCACGACGTTCACCGACGGGTTCGGAATCGGGCTTGGTGCCATCGGCTGGCCGGCGCGGCCGTATGCCGCGCCCCCGTGCCACAACTGCTGGAACACCTGCGTACCATATGCATGCATACGACTAGCGAGCGTCTCGTAGAACGGCAGCACCTTGTCACTGAAGACGGGGATAGCGGTGGCCGAGTCGGGACGCACACCGGCGATCTCGATGATGGTGAGCCCCACTCCACCCTCGGCCCGCGCCTCGTGATAGGCGATGAGCTCTTCACCGCTCGTGCCGGTGCTGTGCGCCGTCCGCACGATGCGGTTGGGGACGGTGCAGCCACCCACACGGATCGGCTGGAACAGGTTGTCGTAGCTCACGACACCCCTGACACAGACGCTCCTGGCACGGACGCACCCGACGCGGCACGGGCGGGGTCCCACCGCACCGGAAGGACCTCGAACCCGTTCAGCACGCTGGCCTTCACGC
>JAYUDQ010000756.1:0-18493 GCA_043739745.1 Acidimicrobiia bacterium
GCATCTCGGCCATCCCCACAGCAGCGTGATCGGCCAGTCGGCCTTCGCGTTCATCGACGAGGCCGACCATCACCGAACCGCAACAGAGTTCCTCCGCGAGCTCGAAGGCCCGGGCAACCGCTCGGAGACCTTCACCGTGCGCTTCCGTCACCTGGACGGTTCGTGGCGGGACATGGAGGTCTGCGGAACGAACCGCCTCGACGAGCTCGGTGGGCTCCTCATCGGCATGCGCGATGTCACCGGCCGACGGCTCGGCGATCGCGTCCTGGCCGCCGGCGAACACCTCTACACGCGCCTTCCGACGGTGGCCACCGACCTCACGATCATCACCGACGCGGCCGGCAAGCGGATCTACGTGAGTCCGTCGGTCGGACCGTTGCTCGGATACGCGGCCGACGAGCTCATCGACCTCCCGTGGTGCGCGCTCGTTCACGCCGACGACCGGGCCAGCGCATCCGAGGCGAGCCAACGAGTGCTCGCAGTTCCCGGTACATCCGAGACGTTGGATCTGCGCCTGCAGCGACGAGACGCAACGACGCTCTGGTTCGAGGTGAGCGTCGTCAACCTCCTCGACGATCCGTCGGTGCGGGGCGTGGTGGTGCACGCCAGGAACATCGACGATCGCCATCGCATGGAGGCGGAGCTCCGATATCGGGCCATGCACGATCCACTCACGCGCCTCCTCAACCGGTTCGCCTTCCACGAGCTGCTTGACGCGCTCGACTCGCCGCGTGCGGGCGCGGGTGCCCCCGGTTCCGGAATGGCGTTGCTGTTCTGCGACCTCGACGGCTTCAAACAGGTCAACGACATGCTCGGACATCTCGCCGGCGACGAGGTGCTCGTGCGCACGGCCGAACGGCTGTCGAACGCCGTGCGCCCGGCCGACAGGGTCGCACGATTGGGTGGTGACGAGTTCTGCGTGGTGTGCCTCGATCTTTCGGATGAGCGCGGCGCGAGGGACGTCGCCGAGCGCATTCACAAGGCTCTCGCCGCACCAATACGGATCGCAGGGGCCGAGGTGCATGTGGGCGTGAGCATCGGAGTCGCCTGGACCGAGACGTTCCGGAGCGGTAAGTCGTTGCTCGCGCAAGCAGATGCGGCTATGTATGCCGCGAAGTCGTCCGGCTGCGATGCGATCCAGCTGATCGTGCTGCCCTGACGCAATCCCCTTCGCCGGCGGGCCCGGGGTCACCACGATGTCGACGCCGGGGCGACGAAGAGGCAGATTCGCAGGACCTCGCTACGATCACCGTCGATGCGCACCCGCAATCGGGATCCCCGTCAATGACTGCACCGCGTTGGCGGTTTCCGCTGGCCGATCGACTCGTGGCCAACGCGATGGGTCCGGAGCTCGTGTCGAAGCGCCTGGTGCTGCGCGGACTGCGACCCTCGGACTTCTTGGGGTGGCAGGAGGTGCGTCGCCGCTGTGCTGACTGGCTCCTGGTCTGGGAACCGATGCGTCCCCCCGGGTCGCCGGACACGGCCGAGAACCGGCGCGCGTTCGAGGCTCGTTGCGAGGCCCGTGACCGGGAGCGGGCGAGCGGTACCTCGTACGGCTTCGGAATCTTCTTCGACGACCGTTTCGTTGGCGAGTGCAACGTGAACAGCGTGCAGCGCGGGGCCATGCAGAGCGGCTACGTCGGCTACTGGGTGGACGAGATCTACGCCGGACGAGGCTTCATGCCCGAGGCGGTCGTTGCCGTCCTGCGATTCGGTTTCGAGCAGGCCGGACTTCATCGCCTGCAGGTGTCGATCATTCCCCGCAACCTGGCGAGCCGGCGCGTGGCGGAGAAGCTCGAACTGCGCGACGAGGGCATTGCGGAGCGCTACTTGGAGATCAACGGGAAATGGGAGGACCACGTGCGCTATGCCATCACGGCCGAGGAGTGGCAGCAGCGTCGGGCTGAGCTACACCGGTCCTGGCTTGCTCCCTGAGAAGCCGGTCGAGGTGTCCGTCAGCGGGTGCTGCGGACCCGAATGGCTTGGACGGCCGCGGAGAACGCAACAAGGCTGGACCCGGCGATGGCCACTGCGTCGCCGATGATGCGCGTCCAGTCCGTTGCTGAGGCATCGATGCCGTGCAGGCCGGCTCGGATTCCGAGGAGCCCACCGACGATGCCGGCGAGAGACGCACCACCGGCAATGCCGAGCATGGAAGCGGCACGACTGTCGTGACGTTGGGCGTCGTCATCACCGAGCAACGTGGGAAGCACGAGGAACGCAGCGCCGACGATCAGCGCCAACCCATGGAACAGACCGAGCCCGGTGAAAGCCGAACCGATCCGGTTGACCACGTCGACCCTGGCTGTGCCGACACCCTCGGAGGTGACGATCCCACTCGCCAAAGCGAGGAGCATGCGGACCGATGCCACGAGCACGATGCCGGTGCCGACGGTGGTGCAGAACGTCGACGACGCGGCAGCGCGACGAAGCGGTCGGAGCGCGTTCGCGTCAACGGGGAGCAAGGTTTGGACACGAGTCGATGGCGCGGTGCCGGGGGCCGCTGCGCCACGTTCGTCACTGTCGTCCCAATCGTCCTCGTCGTCGGCCTCGAACTCGAGATCGTCGAGGTCGTCGAGATCGGCGTCGAAGTCGTCGCCATCGAGACGTTCGAAGTCGCCGGTGCTCGGGTCGGTCTCGTCGGCGATGTGGGCAAGGGCTGCGTGTCCACCCGTGCGGCCGTCGATCGGCCCGCGTGCGAACGCCACATCGATGTCGTCGATGTGTTCCTTTGGCTTCACGGGCGCGAGGTCGTTGCGCTTCTTGATTTCGTCGGTCCGGCCGACGGGGATCGGGTCACCCAAGACAGGGCTGTTGCCGATGCCCTCGTCGAGATCGCCGTCGGAGTCCAGGTCGAGGTCGTCGAACAGGAGATCGGTGTTCTTGCCTGCATGCAGGAGGTCATCCTCGCCGGCTTTGTCAGGAGCTATCGGGAGGACGGTCGGGGCATCGATCTCGGACTCCACCACCTGGGCAGGCACGACGTCATCGTGTGGCACGTCATCGTGTGGCACGTCATCGTGCGGCTGGTCGGTGATTGCGTCCGCCTCGGCTGCGGCGGTACTTTCGCCCGTGCCTTCGTCGGTGCGCTCCTCCGACTCGATATCGGCAAAACGCTCGATCGGCGCGTCGGCGATGACTGTTTCGTCCCATGTCGTGCCGGGGCTGACTACGGGATCGGCAAACTGGATCTCCGCCCGGCGGGGTTCGTCAGCGACTGGGGTCGGAGCGTGGAACCGAGTTGCGTCTTCGAGATCTTCGATCGGGTCGAAGTCGTCGGGCCGCGCCGTTTCGGTCACATCGGCTGGTTCGGTCACGTCGACCATTGCTATGCCGGCTGCCTCGACCGTTGCCGTGTGGGGAACATCGGTGGTCGCCATGCCGTCAGAGAGTGCAGAAGGCTCAGAGGTCGGTGCCTCCGCGGACTGGCCGCCACGAGCGATGAACTCCCCCGATGCCGCCTGGTCCGGTGGTTCGACTGGCGTGGACGAACGCAACGTGTCGAGTGACAGGCCCCTTCTGCGAGGATCGACTGCGGAAGGCGGCGGCGCAGTGCCCGAATCGTGGCTTGTCGCCTGCCCCCGCCCGGCCCGGCCCACCCAGCGCTCGGCGATGTCACGGGTTACTTCGGCGAAGTCACTGGAACCCGACTCGAGCCAGGCGTCGACCTCTTCCGGGCGCGGATCGGCGGCCGGGCGCACACTGGCCCGCTTGCTGCTCGGGTCGCTCCAGTCGTCGTCCCAGCCGTCCTCCGCCCACGCGCTCGACGACCATGCGTCGCCGTTCTCGACGGTGCGGAACATGTCGGCTGATCGCTTCGGAGCGCGCCCGTCAGGAGAACCTACGAGTGAACCGGGACGCGATGCTGCGGGCGCGCCGGGGGCCTTCATCAGCTCGGAGACGTCGATCGGGCGCGATCTGCGGAACCACCCGCGCTTGTCGCGCCTGGTGCTGCTCGAGTCGCTCATGGACACAGCCTACGTCCGGTGATCCGGCGCGTCGGCCACCCCGATTCGCTGTCGTACCCCGGCGGCATACTCCTGGCATGCCTTCCACCCAGTCCGCCATCACCCAACCCCGTGCGGTCCGGCCATCAGGTGAGGTCACCTTCGCAGGGTTCTCGTCGCTCGTGCTGGTGTTGAGTGCCTGGGCCCGTGCGCATGCGCTGCAGTCACCGCAGTTCAGGAGCCCACCACGGCTTGTCGGCGTCACGCGGAGCGTCCGTCGCGCTCCGGGATGCCGACCTGTGATCTCGATCCGGTTGCGCGATCGTGATCGGTCGGAGGTCGTTCGTGACATGGTCGACGGGCTCCTGGCCGTGAACCCCGAGCCGGGCCCGCGTTCGGGGTCCGCGGCTGCCTATGTCGACGAATTGCGTCACGCGGCGATCGCACACCTGCTCTCGAATGACCTTGGGGGTATCAGCCCGATGCCGTTGCGAGGAGCCGGGTCAGGGCCAACCGGACGCTTGGCTGCGTGAGCCCGCATTCGCTGTCGGCGGGAACCCTCCTGGGTCTACGCTCCGCTGGTGTTCGTCGGCTGCAACATGGGCTGTCGATCCTGGCCCGGGTGGCGAAATGGCAGACGCAGGGCGCTTAAACCGCCCGGGCCGAAAGGCCGTGCGGGTTCGACCCCCGCCCCGGGCACGCCGAGCCGCAGGGCCTTCGCCGCCACCGGCCGGGTGAAGCTTCGGGTCGACCTGGCATAGGGTCGTCGGCAATGACGGGCACCGCAGGTACGGGATTCAACCGTCGGTTCCAGTCGCTGCGCGTTCCCAATTTCCGGGTGTACTTCATCGGTCAGAGCATCTCGATGATCGGCAGCTTCGTCCAGATCGTGGCGCAGTCGTGGCTTGTGCTGAAGATGACCAATAGCGGCACGACCCTCGGCGTCATCGTCGCCCTCCAGTTCCTCCCGCTCCTCGTGCTGGGCTCGTGGGGCGGCGTGCTCGCCGACCGATTCGACAACCAGCGCCTACTCCTGGCCACGTCGTTCGTCTCGCTGTGCTGTGCCGCGGGTCTGGGAACGATGGTCGTTGCACATCGCGTCACGGTCATCTGGGTCGGTGTGTTTGCCTTCGCTCTCGGGATGGTGGGGCCTTTCGAGCGACCTGCGGCGCAGGCGTTCCTCTATGAGCTCGCAGGCCCCGGCGAGCTCGCCAATGCCGTCGCCCTGAACGCGCTCCTGGCTCCGCTGTCGCGCCTCATCGGTCCGGCCATTGCCGGTGTGATGATCGCGACGATCGGTACGGGTGCGTGTTTCTTCGTGAATGCGATCTCGTACGTGGTGGTGATCGGTGCGCTTCTCCGGCTCGATCGGGCTGCCATGTTCGCCCGTCGGCAGAGCTCGCGCCTCAAAGGTCAGCTTCGGGAGGGCTTCGAGTACGCCCGACGCATGCCGGTCATCCGGGCCACGCTAATCGTGCTGTTCGTGGCCGGCACGATGGCGTACAACTTCCAGACAACAGTTCCCGCGATGACGAAGTTCGAGTTCCACGAGGGCGCGACCGGCCTCGCGTTTGCGCAGGTCCTCAGCGCCGTCGGTGCGTTGATCGCCGGAATCCTCGTTGCTGGGCTGCGGGCCCCAACGGTGCGCCACCTCGCCTTGGCCGGCACCGTGTTCGGTTTCCTTCTTGTCGCCTGGGGGTTCCTGCCGACCTTCGCGTCGTGGGCCATCTTCGGTTGCGCCGTCGGAACCGTATCGACCGCTTTCACGACACTTACCCAGTCGGTGCTGCAACGCGAGACCGAGCCGGCCATGCTCGGGCGGGTCATGAGCTTGTTCTCGATCGGGTTCTTCGGGACCACGCCGATCGGCGCGCTCATATCCGGGGCCCTCATCTCGGCCCTGTCCCCCCGCTGGCCCTTCTACGTGGGCGGCCTCGCCACCATGGTCGCTGCCGGCGCCGTGCTGTCGACGGTGACCGGCAAGCGCGGTCTGCAGCCCGGCAGGGAACCCGGCCGAACCGGTCCGCACGTCGGGTCGTTGTCGGCTTCGGATTCGGAAGGCCCCGTCATCGCAGTGCCCGTCAGCAGGGCCGGCTGACGCCCGTGTACCCGGTGATGCTCGATCTGCGCGGCCGGGTCGTTCTCGTCGTGGGAGCCGGACCGATCGCCACACGAAAGGTCGAAGGACTGGTCCGGGAGGGCGCCGTTGTGCGGGTGGTCGCACCCGAGGTCAGCACCGAGATGACGGCCTTCGTCGCGGAGCACGCAGAAGCGGTCACCATCGAGCGCCGACCGTATGCGCCGGCCGATCTGGCGGGCGTCCGTCTCGTCATCACGGCCACGAACGACACAGCCGTCCAGCAGGCGGTGTTCGATGATGGTGAGCGCCTCGGCGTGTGGGTCAACGCGGCCGACGATCCTGACCGCTGTGCGTTCATCCTTCCCGCCGTCCATCGTCGGGGTGTCGTCACGATCGCGGTTTCGACCGGCGGTGCAAGCCCGGCGCTGGCGCAGTGGTTGCGAGATCGTATGCGCGCAGCACTTCCGGAAGATCTCGATGCACTCGTTTCCGAGCTGACCGAGCGGCGGCTGGCGTTCAAAGCCTCGGGGGCATCCACCGAGTCCATCGACTGGCGGCCCGTGATCGAGGAGCTCCACACCGGCTCCGGCGCGACGCGGGCCGCTGCGAGTCGCTCAGACGAGCCGTGACGTGTACCGGTTCGTCGCAGTCGCCTCGGGATGCTCGAGGGTGAGGTCGATGGCGAACTCGCTATCGGTCGCCGGCGTGATCGTGGGCACGACGATGTCGAGCGCCCCGACGCGGGTGCAGTCGTCGGCCGCCACGTCTCCCTGCCATCGCCACGAGTGGGTGCCACCCGGCCATCGGGCGGTCGCAGTGACGAGCACACTACGCAGCACGTGGCGCACGTCGGAGACGACATGCACGTCGAGCGCCAGGGTGTCCCCGGCGGAAACGATCGCGGGAGGACGGTCGATCGTGACGATCACGGGGCGGCACGCCTCCTGCACCGCCTCGTATGCCTGCTTCGGCTGGCGATCGTGTCCGAGGATCGACCACGTCACGGCCGGGTGATCCAGCGCGTCCGCAAGGCTGAAGAGTGCGAAGCCGCCGTTCGGGCGGTACTTGATCCGGCGTAGCTCTTCGATGTGTCGGCGCAGTACAACCGCCTGGTGCTCCTGGGTCGCAGCCCGCCACTCGTCGAACGTGGCGTATGCGCCCGGAGCGACGGTGCGGTCGAAGAACACCTTCTGGAGCGCGTGGTCATGGCCGAGGCGGTCCCAGTCGAGGTCGGGCCATCGCGTCGGCTCGCAGAAGGCAGCATCGACGGGGACGGCCTGCGCGCCGAACTCGCTCACGAAGCGCGCCATGCGCGGAAATCGGCCGAGCAGCTTCGGGAGGTCTCGCTCGTTGCCGTGGTACCAGCCGAAGTAGAGGTGGCTGTCCGTTCCACCCGACGTCGGACCAGGAAGTACGCCCGAGTGTGCGGTGACCGGCCGCGAGGGGTCGGCCTTCGTAAGGGCGCGGTGGATGCCGAAGTCGAGCACCGATTTGTTCCATGTCGGCAGTTCCTGCAAGGCGAGGTAGCGGCCGATCATCTCGGCTGCGCGCTTGGGCGAACCGCTGGCAAGTTCCGGATCGATGTCGAGCGCGAGCGGCTCGTTGTGTCCGCACCAATGGAAGATCGACGGGTGATGGCCGAGCGCGTCAACGGCCTCGCGGGCCTGTCGGATGGCCTGTTTGCGGACGGATCGGGCGTAGCCCCATTGCAGCGGGAGGTCCTGCCACAGCAGAACGCCGAGCTCGTCGGCTGCCGTGTAGATCGCAGGATGGCTGATGTGCGCATGCAGCCGAACGAAATCGAGGCCGGCCTCGCGAGCAAGGGTCATGTCGCGCTTGAGCTCGTCGGCCGTGGCGCTCGCTATGGCCATGCGTGTCGGTCCGAGGTTGGCTCCCTTCATATGCATGCGCTCACCGTTGATCCAGAAGATCCAGTTGCGCATACGGACCTGACGCAGGCCGGTCGTCCGTCGCCGTTCGTCGGAGATCGATCCGTCGGTCGGCTCGATCACTTCGAGATGGACATCGGTCAGCGTCTGCGCGCCGAGCGAGTGCGGCCACCAGAGCCGTGGTCGTTCAACCGTGACCTGCCATTCGACACGGTTGCTCCCGGCCGCGATCGGCCGATCCTGCTCGTGCAGCGTCTCGCCGACGCGCGTGCGCAGCCGAACCTGGCGCGCCTCGAGTGCGTCGAGCTGGGCGCGCACCAGCAGCACCGCCCGCTCGCTCGACGCTTCGAGGCACAGCACGCGAAGCTTCTCGATGCGCACGGGCCCGGTCTCGTGCACGATGACATCACGCCAGATGCCTCCCGGGTTCCAGTCGGGATGAATGCAGTCCCAGTGCTGGAACACCCCGGTCAGGTTGCGCTTGGCTTTCCGGTCGTTCTGCGGCGAGCACGCCAGCTCGAGCGCGAGCACGTGCTCGGACCGGTCACGCAGCTGGTCGCTGATCTCGAACGAGTGTGCCGCGAAGTAGCCCTCGGTGTCGCCGAGATAGGCGCCGTCCAGCCACACGTCGCCTTGGTAGAAGAGCCCGGAGAACGTCACCCAGGCCCGCCGTCCCTCGGGCGGTGGTCCCGCCTCGAACGCCCGCCGATGCAGCACCGGCGCGTCATTCGCGGCGAAGGCCGGGTCGGAGCGCCAGTGGCCCGGCACGTGCAGCTCGGACCACTGCGAGTCGTCGAACGCAAGGTCCGCGAAGGCCCGGCGGAGCTCGTCGTCGGCGACATGGGCACGCCACACACCGGACAATTCGAGCATTGCGGCCGGAGGATAGCGGCAGCCGCGTCGGCCCGGATCTACGCCAGGAGTGGGGGACCGTCGAACCGGTCGATCGTGGCGAACTCCTCGACCGGCTTGCGACTGAGCTTGGTGTTCTGGTGTACCGGTTTGCCGAGCGCAATGAGTGCGACGACGGCAAAGTACTTGGGGAGCCCGAGTAGCTCCTGGACGGCCGTTTCCTCGCGCACCACGAACGTTGTAAGCACGCCACCGAGGCCCTCGGCACGGGCGGCGAGGAGCAGGTTGTTCGTGAACGGGTAGATCGAGCCGCCGGCGGTCACGCCGACGCGGTCGAGATCGGTGTCGAGCGCGGCCAGCTCGCGGAGATCGGCAGCGATGATCAGCAGCACCGGCACGTTCGGTATCGCATCGATGAGGGGCATGGGGAAGTGCCCGGCGCGGGCCGCCGCGAGGTCCACCGGCCCCGGCCCGGGCCAGCGGCCGGACTCGTCGGCCGCGAACGGGCGGCGCCCGGCCTGCGCCTGGGCTGCGTACTCGTTCCACCCGATCTGCGCGAGCTCTTGGATGCGGGCGCGGGTCGATGGGTTTTTCACGACGACGACGTGCCATCCCTGCTTGTTGCCACCGCTTGGGGCGAACCGGGCCGTGTCGAGGATGCGGTGGAGCGTGGTGTCGTCGACCGGGTCCGGCTCGAATGCTCGGACCGAGCCGTTGGTGCGCAGTGCGTCGAGGAGTTCCATGCGGCACCTTACCGAGTGGGCCCGTCTCGGAGACAGCCATCGCCGCTCACTCGCCGGTGGCCCCGTCGATTGCCTCCCGGAGCAGGTCGGCATGGCCGTTGTGCCGGGCCGTCTCCTCGATGAGGTGGAGCACGATCCAGCGGAGCGTGTACCGCTCGGTGGCGCCGCGGTCGAACTCCACCGACTCGTCATCGAACGACGCACGGCCGATAACCTCGCGGCTTCGATCGCACGCGGTCGCATAGCGCGCGAGTAGGTCCTCAGGTGAGTCGTCGGTGGCCGAGTGGAAGTCCCAGTCCTCGTCCTCGCCGAACGGCGCGCTGGCCCACGGTTCGGGGATCGGCCTCCCGGTGAAGCGTTGCGTCAGCCACGAGTCCTCGACGTGGGCCAGGTGCTTCAGCAGCCCGCCCAGCGTGAGCGCCGACGTCGGAACCGCGGTCCGGTTGAGCTCGGCCGAGGTCATCCCCGTGACCTTCTGCACGAACGTCGCCCGGTGGTAGTCCAGGAACTCGAGCATCATCGTCTTCTCGTTGCTTGCGAGGCCGGGGTCCGTGCGGTCCATGTGCGTCACCCTAGAGACGGCACCCGCGTCCCGGACCGGGAGTTAGCCCGCGGCCATGGTTTATGGTCTTGCCATGACGTCGCCTTCTGCCTCGGCTGCCACTGCGCACCCGGCCGCCGCCACCCTCGGCCAGCTCCGTTCCTCGGGCTGGGTCTCGGTCCCCGTGAAGGACGAGATCCGCCGCAATGCCGTCGGGCGCATCGCCGCCGGGCAAGCGCTGTTCCCGGGCGTTCTCGGCTACGAGGACACGGTGCTCCCGCAGCTCGAGAACGCGATCCTCGCCGGGCACGACGTGATCTTCCTCGGCGAGCGCGGCCAGGCCAAGACCCGCATGATCCGCAGCATGACCGAACTCCTCGACGAGTGGCTGCCGATCGTCGCCGGGTCCGAGATCCTCGACGATCCCTACAACCCGGTCAGCAAGCATGCAAAGGACCTCATCGCCGAGCACGGCGACGACGCCGCGATCGAGTGGGTGCACCGCAGCAAGCGCTACGGCGAGAAGCTGGCCACGCCGGACACGTCCATCGCAGACCTCATCGGCGAGGTCGACCCCATCAAGGTCGCCGAGGGCCGTTACCTGTCCGACGAGTTGACCCTGCACTACGGCCTCGTGCCTCGCACCAACCGCGGCATCTTCGCCATCAACGAACTGCCCGACCTCTCCGAGCGCATCCAGGTCGGCCTGCTGAACGTGCTCGAAGAGCGCGACGTGCAGATACGCGGCTACAAGATCCAGCTCCCGCTCGACATCGTGCTCGTCGCCTCGGCCAACCCCGAGGACTACACGAACCGCGGCCGCATCATCACGCCGCTGAAGGACCGCTTCGGCGCACAGATCCGCACGCACTACCCGCTCGAGACGAGCATCGAGCTGAAGGTTGTCGAGCAGGAGGCGATGAAGCCGGCGGGCGGCGACATTGCGATCACCGTCCCGGCGTTCATGGCCGAGATCGTGGCCACGTTCAGCCACCTCGCCCGGCAGAGCCCGCACGTCAACCAGCGATCCGGCGTGTCCGTCCGCCTCACCGTGGCGAACTACGAGACCCTCATTGCCGCCGCGCTGCGCCGGGCGCTTCGTGGCGGCGAAACCGAGGCGGTGCCCCGTGTCAGCGACCTCGACAGCCTGATGGCCAGCACCCAGGGGAAGATCGAGATCGAGACGCTCGATGAGCGCGAGGGTTCGGTGGTGGACAAGCTCTTCAAGGCGTCGACGCTCACGGTCTTCAAGGAGGCGTGCCGCATCGAGGACCTGCGCGGTGTCATCCAGGCGTTCGAAGCGGGCCTCGTCATGCACGCCGGCGATGACCAGACCGCCGCCGACTACGCCACTGCGCTGAACTCGGCTGAGGGCGAGCCGCTGCGCGAGGGGGTCCGCAAGCTGGTAGGGGCGAAGGCCACGCCGGGCGAGCAGGCCAGCGCCGTCGAGTTCATCCTCGAGGGGCTGCACCTGTCGAAGCGGCTCAACAAGGATGCGGCCGGGAACAAGGCGACCTACCGAGGCCGCTGAGCCGCGGTCGACTCTGACGATCGGATGGTTCGCCCGCTCCGAGCGGGCAGACCTTCCGAAGGTCAGCGCAGCGCGGCAGTCCAGGCGTCCCACTCGGCACTGAGTGCCTCGGGCGTGAGCGAACCGGCCGGGATGCGCTCGCGCAGCATGCGGTCACCGAAGTGCAGCAGGAACTCGTTCGCGGGCGTGGCCACGCCATGCAGCCGACCGAGCAGGACGATTTCGCCGTTGAAGTAGTCGGTCTCCAGTGCAGTAGCACCCTTCGCAAGGCCCTGCCACGTGGAGCCGCCGAGGAAGGTGTCGCCATCCGGGATGGCGAAGCGCATGGTCGCCATCCGCTCGACGTAGGCCGCCACTCGCTCGGCCGGCTGCTCCGATCGGATGCCTGCGGCTTCGTATGCGCGCTTCCCTTCTTCGCCGGCCAGCGCGGTGAGCGGGTGCCGACGGCCGATGAAGCCGCACGCCGCATCGGGCACGTTGCCGAGGTTGACAAGGAGCTTTCCGTACTTCTTCACCATGATGTCGTCATCGGCCACGGCGGAGATGTGCGGCGCGGCGTCGAGGAGGGCCGCCAGTTCTGTCGCGGTGTCGTCCACACCGGATGGGTAGCGGCCGAGGTCGAGCAGCGCGTTCGTCGGCCCGCAGAGTGCCGTCACCTCTCCCGGCCGCTCGAACTGTGCGGGCAGTTGCACGACCATGCCGTAGACGCGGGCGAAGGAACGCAGCGCGACCCGTTCGTGCTCGACACCGTTCGTACCGCACACGATCGCGGCGGACGGGTTCCACGCGAGCAGTGCGTGGTGGATCGGCGGCGTGTCCTGGGTCTTGGCCGTGATCAGCACGACGTCGTCGTGTCGTGACTCGAGCTCAGCGAGCGACACAACCGCTGGCACCTCGACGATATCCGTGCCTGCCGCCGTCCGCAGCCGCAGGCCGCCGTCGGCAATCGCATCGACATGTGCCGGTCGGGCCACCAGCACGACGTCGGCTCCGGATTGGCGCAGTCGTCCGCCGATCAGGCTTCCGACTGCTCCGGCTCCGAACACGATGATGCGCACAGCCGGATGGTACGAGCACCGGCAGAACCCGACGCATTCCGCTGATGTGTTTGCACACGTGATGGGCATAGGGTCTACGGATGGCACGCAAGCTGCTCTACTCCCGCTGGGACGGCACCCAGGTCGGCTTCGATCTCGACGCCGACGACGTCATGGCGCAGCTCAACGACGACCTTCTGTACCACGGCGACCTCAACGCGGCCCTGCGCAAGATGCTGCAGCAGGGCTTCAAGGACAAGAACGGCCAGGACGTCGCCGGCATCCGCGAGCTGCTCGAGAAGCTGCGCAAGCGCCGCGAGGAGACGCTCGAGAACTACGACCTCGGCGGTGTCTACGACGAGATCGCGAACGAACTGCGCGACCTCGTCGAGCAGGAGCGCCAGGCCCTCGACGACATGACCGAGCAGGCTCGCCAGTCGGGCGATCCGAGGCGTCAGGAGACGGCCGAGAACAGCGCGTCGGAGAAGCACATGCAGCTCGACTTCCTGCCGCCAGACCTCGCCGGTCAGGTGAAGGAGCTGCAGAACTACCAGTTCCAGTCGGAGGAAGCACAGCAGCGCTTCAACGACCTGATGGACAAGCTGCGCGAGCAGCTGATGCAGAACCAGCTCAAGCAGATGACCCAGAGTGTCAACGACATGACGCCCGAGGACATGGCCCGTATGAAGGACATGTTCTCCGAGCTCAATCAGATGCTCGCCAAGAAGAACGACGGGCAGGACACGCAGTCCGACTTCGAGAACTTCATGGAGAAGTTCGGCGACTTCTTCCCCGGTCAGCCGCAAACGCTCGACGAGCTGCTCGAGCAGATGGCCCAGCAGATGGCGGCCGCGCAGCAGATGCTGAACTCGATGACGCCCGAGCAGCGGGCCCAGCTCAAGGCACTCTCGGATCAGCTGCTCGAGGACATGGATCTGCGCTGGCAGATCGAGCAGCTCGGCCAGAACCTGCAGCAGGCGTTCCCGCAGATGGGCTGGGGGCAGGGCTACGGTTTCCAGGGCGACCAGCCGGTGGGCATGGGCGAGGCCATGGGGCTGATGCAGGAGCTCGGCAACATCGACTCGCTCGAGAACCTGCTGCGCAATGCCGGCTCGCCGGGCGCACTCGCCGACGCCGACATCGATGCGGCCCGCGGGTTGCTCGGTGACGACGGCGCCCGGGCCCTGGAGAAGCTGGCCGAGCTCACCAAGATGCTCGAACGGGCCGGCCTCATCGAGCAGAAAGAGGGCCGCCTGGAGCTCACGCCGAAGGGCTTGCGCCGCATTGGTGCCAATGCCCTCGACGAGCTGTTCTCGAAGTTGGCCAAGGACAAGCTCGGCCGCCATGAGCTCGTCCGCACCGGCATCGGCCAGGAGCGCACCTACGACACGAAGCAGTACGAGTTCGGCGACCCGTTCAACCTCTCGATCGAGAAGACGATCCGCAACGCCATCGGCCGCCAGGGCGGCGGTACGCCCGTCAAGCTGACTCCGGACGACTTTGAGATCGAGCAGACCGAGACGCTCGTGCGCAGTTCGACCGTGCTGATGCTCGACATGTCGCTGTCGATGCCGATGCGCGACAACTTCCTGGCCGCCAAGAAGGTGGCGATGGCCCTCTACTCGCTCATCTCCACGCAGTTCCCGCGGGATTTCCTCGGCATCGTCGGCTTCTCGGAAACGGCCCGTGAGATCAAGCCGCAGGCGCTACCCGAGGTGTCGTGGGATTTCGTCTACGGCACGAACATGCAGCATGCGTTCCTGCTTTCACGACGCTTGCTGGCGAAGCAGACCGGCACGAAGCAGATCATCATGATCACCGACGGCGAGCCGACCGCCCACATCCTGCCCAACGGCGAGCCGTTCTTCAGCTACCCGCCGGTGCGTGAAACCGTCGAAGCGACACTCACCGAGGTGATGCGCTGCACCCGCGAGGGCATCACCATCAACACGTTCATGCTCGATGCGACGAGTTACCTGAAGGCGTTCATCGAGCGGATCACGGAGATGAACAAGGGCCGCGCGTTCTTCACCACGCCCGAGACGCTCGGCGACTACGTGCTCGTCGACTTCATCGACCAGAAGCGTTCCATGAGCAAGAAGGCCGGCCGCCGGTAGCCGGGTACATACGTAGGTATGCATCGGTATGCTCATCTGTATGCGAGCGACGATCAACCTGCCGGACGCACTGGGTGAAGCGGCAAAGGCGCGTGCCGCTGCTGAGGGGCGCACCTTCACGAGCCTTGTCGAAGAAGGTCTGCGAGCCGTGCTCGAGGCCGACGGGCCACCAACTGCACGCATTCGGCTGCCGACGTCCGGCGATCCCAACGACCGGCCGCTCATCGATCTCGACGATCGCGACGCACTCTGGGAAGTGCTCGACGCCGACGGCTACCGGTGATCGTTCCGGACGTCAACGTCCTCGTCCACGGATTCCGAGAGGACTCGCCGCACTTCCACCGGTGTTCGGGTTGGCTGGAGGACGTCGTGAATGGACCCGACGATCTTGGGCTCGCAGAATTCGTCCTTCTTGGGGTCGTGCGAATCGTGACCAATCCGCGCGTGTTCGTGAAGCCGACCGCGCCCGCCGACGCCCTCCAGTTCATCCGCGCACTGCGTGAAGCCCCGCGAGCTCGCCGCGTGGCGGCCACGCCACGCACGTGGACCCTCCTCACAGAGCTCGTAGAGGGCGACGCCCAGATTCGGGGAAACCTCGTCCCTGATGCATGGCTCGCTGCGCTCACCCTTTCCCATGGTGCGCATCTCGCAACGGCCGATCGGGGCTTCGCTCGCTATCCCGGGCTTGCCCTCATCGACCCGACCCGCCCGGAACCGAGTGCTCGCTGATCGTCGTCAACGACGAGATGCGTCGGATAGCGGTGGGAAGGGCGTCACCCCATGCCGGTCGGCAGCCGGCCAGGGAGCGTGATCCCGAAGTCACCGGCGAGCACCTCCCGGATCGCGGCCGGTGCCAGTTCGCGCTCCTCACGTTCGGTCCCGATGGTGACGAGCAGCCGTCGGTTCCGCAGGGTGATGCGACCGGCCGCCGTCGGGAGGCTGCAGACGGTCCCTCTCGTGAAGGGCGACTGCGGCGACGTCTGGTGGTACCGGCACCCGTCGGCGAACTCGTCGAGCCGACGCGGAACCCGTGAGAACACGTACTGGGCAACGCCGTCGTGGACGAGGTCGAACCACCCGCCCTCGCGCTCGACGATAGTGAAGGTGCCGGCGGGGTCGATCTGCTCCTCGGCGATGGCGAGCGACAGTGGTTCGAGGAAGCCCGTGCCGAAGCCGACGTCGGCCAGGTAGGGCACGGTGGCGATGGTGACGCAGAGCGCGAGATGGTCGAAGGGGATGCCTGGTACCCCGTCGCCATACACGCGGCCTTCGAGCAGTTCGACCGCGAAGCCCAGGGTGCGCAGCAGTTCGGCGAAGGCACCGTTCAGCTCGTAGCAGAAGCCGCCTCGGTGGCGCAGGGTCAGCTTGTCGATCAGCGCGTCGGGCTCGAGCTCGATCGCCTCGCCGACATGGATGCTCAGGTTCTCGAAGGGAACGCGCTCGACGTGTCGGCGATGGAGCTCGCGGAGCAGCTGGATGGTCGGTGCGCCGGGCGAGCGCACACCGAGGCGGGCGAGGTAGCGGGTGGTCCGACCGGCGTCCGCCATCCTGGTGATGGTACGAGCCGGAACGTCAGAGCGCGACGCCATCCGGCACACAAGCCGTGACGTACAGACCGAAAGATCACACCTATGCGTTCCTGGGGATGACACACCGATGATCGCTTCCGACCTCCCGACCATGCTCCGCCGGGCCGCCCAGCGCTGGCCCGACCGCCCGGATCGAGGTCGTCGACACGATCCCGCAGACCCCCACCGGCAAGCTCGACAAGATCACCCTCCGCCAGCAGTTCGCCACGGGCCTCAGCTGACTGCGCCGGTGACGCGCATGACGCCATGACGTGACCGGTATCGCCGGACGACAGGCCCACCTTCGGGGTGTCCAGAACGCCTGAGCCAGAGCGCACCAGCGATCCAGATCACCTTCGAGGCGGATTGGGGTCACCAGCGGGGGGTCAGGTGATCAGATCCGCCTGGAAGATGATCCTGTTGGTCGGGGCCTGGCTGCTCGTCGGGACCGGCCCGGTCGCGCTAGCCCGTGCGTTTCCGGCTGAGTGCGTCTACCGAGGCGGCGAGCAACAGCACGAGTCCTGTCACGATGAATGCGACGCCCGACTGCGAGAAGTCGATGTCCTTGAAGCCGAACGGCTTCGCCTTGCCGATGAGCGGGAGTCCGTTCTCGATCAAGGCCAGGACGAGCCCGCCGAGCAGCGAGTTCAGCATCCGACCCTTGCCGCCGAACAGGGACGTACCGCCGATGACCGCGGCACCCACGGCGAGCAGAAGGGTCTTGTTCCCACCCGTCTGAGGATCGACGCTGTTGGAGCGCGAGGCGAGGAAGACACCGCCGATGCCGGCCAGGAACCCGCAGATGACGAAGGCCGACATGCGGATGCCCTGCACGTTGATGCCGGCCCGACGGGCCGCTTCGGCGTTGCCGCCGACGGCATAGAGGTGTCGGCCATATGCCGTCCGGGTGAGCACGAACGTGAGGATGAGCATGAGGATGATCACGAGCGGCGCTGCGTAGGGGACACCCTGCAGCTTCTTCTTCGCCTGCTCGAATGCACGGTTCTTCGACAGGAGCTGTACGAAGACCGCGCCGATCACGGCGAGTGTGGTGACCTTCACGACGACCACGCTCAGCGGGATCGTTCCGTGCGAATTGCGCTGCTTCGCCAACAGGCTGACCCCGAAGGCGATCACTGCGATGACGAGGCCCACCCAGCACAGCACCGGGCGCAGGTTGTCGCCCTCGATCGCGTTCACGGTCTTGTTGGTGATGCCGATCGTGCCGCCCTCTTTGGTGATGAGCAGGAGGATGCCCTGGAACGAGAGGAAGTTGGCGAGCGTCACGACGAAGGAGGGGATGCCCACGCGAGCGACGAGGAACCCGGTCCACAGCCCGAGTGCCGCAGCCACCACGGCACAGGCAAGCAGCGTCGGGAACAGCGCCCACTGGGCCCGGAGCTTGGTGGCGAGCACGGCCGCAGTGACACCGGCCGTGAAGCCGGCGGCGAGGTCGATCTCGCCGAGGAGCAGCACGAACGAAACGGCCATCGAGATGACCATGATCGGCGCGGCCTGCTGGAGGAGGTTGCCGAGGTTGCGCACCGACATGAACGTGGGGGTACGGGCGCTCCCGAACACCGCCACCAGAACGCCGATCGAGAGGATCGCGGGAACGGCGCCCAGATCGCCCGAACGGAGACGGGACACGTAGGCGCGCGCGGCAGTGGCGAAGGTCTGGGTCTGGCTGTCGATGGAGAAGTCGCTCGCCGCCGTCGTCTGCGCGGGCTGATCGGCGCTCATACCGACACCTCCGCTTCGCGCTGGAGGCCGATGCTGCCGGACTGGCCCATCGTGATCAGCTGCACGAGTTGCTCCCGGGTCGTGTCCTTCGCCTTGACTTCGGCCGCCATGCGCCCCAGGTACATCACCGCGACCTGATCGGCCACCTGCAGGACGTCGTTCATGTTGTGGCTGATGAGCACCACGCCGAGCCCCTGGTGGGCGAGCCGGCGCACAAGTTCGAGGACCTGTGCGGTCTGTGCGACGCCGAGTGCCGCAGTCGGCTCATCGAGCATCACGACCTTCGAGTTCCACAGTACGGCCTTGGCGATGGCAACGGTCTGGCGCTGTCCGCCGGAGAGCGACGACACGGCCTGACGAACCGACTTCACCGTTCGGACGGAGAGGCTGGCCAAGGTGTCTCTCGCCAGCTGTTCCATGGCCCGCTCGTCGAGCATCCCGTAAC
>JAYUDQ010000757.1:0-3109 GCA_043739745.1 Acidimicrobiia bacterium
GGGCATATGACGACCGAGTCACCGGTGATTCCGGGCGGGATGAAGGGCATCGGCGAGGCCGGCATCATCGGCGCGCCTGCCGCGGTGGTCAACGCCATCCACGATGCGTTGCGAGACCTGGTTGGGACCGCGTCCGGGCGAGCACCGTTCACGGCGATCCCCGTCAGCCCGGAGCAGATAGTCACAGCGCTCACTCGCCGGTAGGTCCCAACTCTCTGCCGGGACACCCCAAAATTTGACCCAATACTCCCGAAGCTCTACAAGATCCGTCGATCGGTGGGCCGACGCGGTGTCTGCTACGACAACGCTGGTGCTGAGTCATTCTTCGCCACGATCAAACGTGAACTCGTGGACAGCTACTCGTGGAATGAACCCGAGATTCCTCGCATACATCTGTTGAATTGGATCGAGACATTGTACAATAGTCGGCGTACTCTTCGCGGGGGAACTCCAGATGCTACTTACTTAGTCACGGACGCCGGGCCGTAGATGGGATCGCAACCGCGGATGGCGGCCCAGCGTCGCGTGCCGTATTCGAAATGCCACCATTCGCCGTCGAACACGACGAACTCCGCTTCGCACATTCGCCAGAACAGCATCCGGCGAAGGTCGCGATCAGGGCCGGGTGTCTGCTCGAAAGAGTCGATTCGTGCAGCTTCGGTGGAATCGTCGAAAGCCGTTCCCAGTGCGAGCGGGGTGCCATCGAAGGTGAGCGTGACATCGACCGTGCCACCCGTGAGGTGCGGCGGTGGCACTGCAGGGTCGGCGTCCGGCGGCGCGAGGAAACCCGAGCCAAGACCGGGATCGCTGTACGCCGCTTCGTACAGTTCGGTCTGCAGCTCAAGTGATCGCCATGCGTCGAAGACCGCTAGCCCGAACCTGGGCGGCAACGAGCCGGCCACCGCGGCGAGCCTCTCCATGGCACTCTCCCGAAGCCATGCGCCGCTCAGCGCATGCTCCCATCCGGCGTGCCAGTAGTTCGCAAGCACGCGGATGCGACGATGCTCGACCCGCACCAGAGCCTCGCTGCGCGGCGAGACGACGAGCGGCTTCGGGTCGGGATCGTGCATCTCGGGCAGCGGCGCCTGCGGTTCGATGGTCAGCCCTAGTTCGCGGGGCGTGCGGGTGAAGCACGGTTCGTCGAATGCGGGATGAGCAGGAAGCACGGGGTGCGCAGGCCGGTCGGATTGCACGGGAACCACCACAGATCAGGCTGCGGGTAAGGGCGGCACGAGCACCGATGCCACGTCGAACTCGGCGCGCAGCATGCGTCGAAGCTCGGCGACCGATCCGGCGTTCCGGTCGGTGACCTGCGTGACTGCCACGATGAACCTATTGCCGTCGGACACCCCCTTGCGGCCGCCGAGATCACTCGCAAGCATCCGAGCAGCCCGCTCGGGCGTGAGGCGGTCATAGGGCGAACAGCCGGCCGCAGCGGCGACGCGCAGCGGACGATGGGCCTGGTCCTCGATCACCCGGTCGAGGGCGTTCGCTCCGATCAGGCACACCACGAGCGAGGTGGAAGGGGGCAGCACCGGCTCGAGGGGGGCCGGTGCCTTTACGTTGCGACCTCGAGCCCCGTCGGCCTCGACGAGCACGTGGCTGAAGCGTCTACTCCGGTAAGTGTCTTCGATCCACCCGAGACCAGGGCCGGCCACCTTGTCCGAGTCGAGGGGGTCCGGGCAGACGACAAGGTCCGGATGGCGTTGCGTCGCCGCCATCCGCGTCGTCGTCGTCAGCACCACCTCATGCCCGCCGGCGCGCAGCTCGCCACCGAGGCGGAACATCGTGGTGGTCTTGCCGCCCGCCCCGACGAACGCGACGAGCTCGCGTGAGCCGACGCCGAGGGCATCGATCAGGCTCATGCGGGTTTCCGCATCCACATCAGGATTGCTTCGAGCACACCGCCGGCGATCGCGAGCGCCTTGTCGCTCACCTCGTGGCACATGGACCGCTCGACCCGGGCATCGACGTCGCCGATCTTCAGACCGGCCGCTACCGGCCCCGGTCGGATCAGGCCGCGGACAAGACCCGGGAACGCAGCGGTGATCACGGTCTCGCCAACACTGCCCATCACGTCGCCGGTGTCGACCACGTCGCCGATCGCAACGCGCCAATCGACCTCGCCGGCCACAGTTGCCCGGATGACGCGCTCGGCGGCCCGGCCCGCGACGAGGCCCGGAGTACCCGTGTTCGGCTCAGCCGATCCTCTCCACAGCACCCGGCCGAGGCGGTGACCCCGGTTCGTCTCGATCACTGCATGACAGTCGACACCGACCGTGAAGCCCGGCCCGAGCGCCACGACGAACGCGGCGTCGTCCATCGTCGTGTCGAGGTTCCGTTTCGCGAGGCGGGCGTCGATCACGACCTCGGCACCGAGGGCCGGCAACGTCGGACAGACGACCACGGCAACCTCACCCGACCGGTAGAGCGCCGCCGCGCCGCCAAGTTCTACCAGCCGACCCGTCACGCCCTCGATCGTCACCACGCCTTCGTCGACAGCGGCCGAGAAGGCGACGGTCCTTCGCACCGTCAGCGGCTCGGCGAGCTCCGTGACTACTACCGGGAAGCCGGCGCGGACGAGGCGCAGGACCACCCCCGTAGCGAGATCGCCGCCACCACGCACGACCACGAGTTCCTCTGCGAAGTCCACGTGGACAGCTTCGCAGAGACGGCTATCGACCGACGCGTGCTTGACGTCGGTGGTCAGCCGGACCGGCACTTCGCCACGTTCAGTCGGGCAGCAACAATGACGACGTGGTCGTCGCGCCACGTCGCGCGGATCAGCGGGCGCGGCGCAGCTGCACGATCTCGGCGAGGATCGAGACGGCGATCTCCTCGGGGGTCTCGGCGCCGAGCTCAAGCCCGACGGGCGAGGTCACCCGAACGAGTGCTTCAGGACGGACCCCGGCATCGGCCAGTGCCGAGAGAGTTGTCTGCCAACGCCGGCCCGAGCCCATCACGCCGATGGACCTCGCCGGCGTCGCTACCAGTATCGGGAGCAGTTCGAGATCGACGGCGACGTTGCGCGTTACGAGCACGACGTGCGTCTCGGTTGTGATCGGCGCGACAGACAGCGCGTCGGCAATGGTTCCCGTGACGCGCACAT
>JAYUDQ010000758.1:0-3107 GCA_043739745.1 Acidimicrobiia bacterium
GACCACGTCGCGCTCTTCGTCGAGAACGTCCCGGAGTTCTTCGAGGTGTGCTGGGCGGCCGAGCGGTCCGGGCTGTACTTCACCGCCGTCAACTCGCACCTCACCGCCCCCGAGGTGGCCTACATCGTCGACAACTGCCAGGCGAAGTCGCTCGTGGTGTCGGCCGGGAAGCGGACCCTTGCCGCGGAGGCTCTGGCGAATCGGGAACACGGCGATCACTCGCGTGTCGCGACCCGCCTCGCCATCGGTGGCGCAGGCGACGGCTTTGCGGACTACGAAGGCGCGCTGGCCGCGTCGTCACCCGAGCGGCTGGCGGACGAGACGGCGGGCCACTCCATGCTGTACTCATCGGGAACGACGGGTCGGCCGAAAGGCGTGTGGCGCACACTCAGCGGCAAACACCCTCGGGAAGATGTACCCGTTTCGCTGTCGATCAAGGGCGGATACGGCGGCTTCCCGGGCATGCGCTACCTGTCTCCCGCGCCGCTGTACCACGCTTCGCCGCTGGCCTTCACGCTCAATACCCACCGGGTCGGCGGGACCGTCTATGCCATGGAGCGCTTCGACGCGCAGGAAGCACTGGCCTGCATAGAACGGTTCTCGATCACGCACAGCCAGTGGGTGCCGACGATGTTCAGCCGGATGCTGAAGCTCCCCGACGACGTCCGCAGCCGCTACGACCTCAGCAGCCACCGAGTCGCCATCCATGCCGCGGCACCGTGCCCGGTGCCGGTCAAGAAGGCGATCATCGACTGGTGGGGGCCCATCGTCTACGAGTACTACGCGGGCACCGAAGGCAGCGGGTCGACGGCCATCGCCAGCGAGGAGTGGCTGCTGCATCCGGGCACCGTCGGGCGGGCCGCTGTCGGCGCGGTGCATATCCTCGACGACGAGGGCAACGAGATGCCCACCGGTGAGCCCGGCGCGATCTTCTTCGAGGGTCCGACGGCGACGAGCTACCAGTACTTCGGCGACGAGGAGAAGACGGCCGGGAGCCGCAACGCGAACGGCTGGTCGACCCTCGGCGACGTTGGCTACCTCGACGCGGAGGGGTACCTGTTCCTCACCGACCGCAAGGCCTACATGATCATCACCGGCGGGGCGAACGTCTATCCGCAGGAGACAGAGAACGTGCTGACGATGCACCCGAAGGTGGCCGACGTGGCCGTCTTCGGCGTGCCCGACGAGGATCTCGGCGAGGTCGTCAAGGCCGTGGTGCAGCCCATGCCGGGCATCGAACCATCGCCTGAACTGGCCGCCGAGCTGATTGCCTACTGCAAGGCGCAGCTGTCGACGATCAAGTGCCCGCGCACCGTCGACTTCGAGGCCGAGCTGCCGCGGCTGCCGACGGGCAAGCTCTACAAGCGGCTGCTGCGGGATCGCTACTGGCCGGCCAAGGCCTGACGCTGCGGCGGGCGGGCGGGCGGACCGTTCAGTTCGAATCGGAGGTGGGGTCGCGGCGCCAGTGGAGCCACGCCTCCATGAACTCCTCGATGTCGCCGTCGAGCACCGCGTCGACCTTCGCCGTCTCGTGCTGGGTGCGGAGGTCCTTCACCATCTGGTAGGGCGCCAGCACGTAGGAGCGGATCTGATTGCCCCACGCCGCGGCACTCGTGGGCCCGGCGATCGAGGCGACCTGCGCCTCGCGCTCCTCCCGGGCGAGCTCGGCCAGTTTCGCGGCGAGCACCTGCATCGCCCGGGCGCGGTTCTGGATCTGGCTGCGCTGGTTCTGACACGTGACGACCACGCCCGTCGGCAGGTGGGTGATCCGGATGGCCGAGTCGGTCGTGTTGATGTGCTGACCGCCCGCACCCGTGGCCCGGTAGGTATCGACCCGGATGTCCTTCTCCTCGATCACGATGTCGGGGATGTCCTCCATGAACGGCGCCACGGTAAACCCGGCAAAGCTCGTCTGGCGACGGGCCTGTGAGTCGAACGGCGAGATGCGCACCAGTCGGTGGGTACCGGCCTCGGCGTGCAGCAGACCGTACGCGTACCTACCTTTTACGATGAATGTGGCACTCGAGATGCCAGCTTCGTTCCCCTCGGTGACTTCGTCGACCTCGACGTCGAACCCGCGCCGCTCGGCCCAGCGCATGTACATGCGCAGCATCATCTGGGCCCAGTCCTGCGCATCGACGCCGCCGGCGCCCGAGTGGATCTCGCACACCGCGTCGGACTGGTCGTACTCGCCAGAGAACAGGCTCTGCAGCTCAAGCTCGCTGAGGCGCCGGTCGATGTCGGTCAGCGCTTCCTTCAGCTCGACCTCGATGGAGTCGTCGGCCTCTTCCATGCCCATCTCGAAGAGCGTCTCCGCATCTTCGACCTTCGCCTGCAGAGTACGAAGCGCGCTGAGGTCATCGTTGACGCCGGCCAGCTCGGCACCGATCTTGCGCGCTTTCGCCGGATCGTCGGTCCAGAGCGACGGGTCGGACATCTCGGTCTCGAGCCGGTCCTTCTCCGAGATGATGTGATCGAGCGCGAGGTAGCCCTGCGCGTCGACGAGACGCACCCGCGCCCGTTCGACCTGATCCCGGTACTCGTTCACTGCCATCAGGCGAGGGAGCGTAGCGGCGTCATGGAGCGTCGCTGGAGCAAACGTTGGTGCGCCAACCGCTTGCGGCCGGCGCGCTAGACGAGTGCATCGCGGAACGAACCGGCGAGCGCCTCGACTGGCATGAAGTCCCGGTGATGCAGGTGATCGGCGCGACCGAGGGTGGTCTGGTGGTTGCGGACGGGGTTGACGATCAGCGAGAAGATGCGCCGACCCCACGGCGACAGGTTGCCGGGCGAGCCGTGCACCAGCGAATCGCCGAAGATCAACATGGTGCCCGCACGACCCTTCGGCGAGAGGAGGCCACGCTCGGCGGCGAGCCGGGTCACGGCGTCGTTGGGCACCGTCCAGAGCGGATAGCTGGTGGTCGTCGTGTCCAGCGAGGTCGGCGCCGGGTCACCAACGTGGGACCCGGGGATGAACACCAGCGGACCGTTGAACTCGGTGACGTCATCGAGGAAGATGTGCAGGTTCAGCGCCAACGGCTCTGGCACGCCGTCTTCGTGGTGATGGGTGGCGAAGTCGTAGTGCCACTGCCACTGCTCGCCGGTGA
>JAYUDQ010000759.1:0-7998 GCA_043739745.1 Acidimicrobiia bacterium
GGAGGCAGCCGACGGCTGCTCGCTGAAACCGCCCGTTCACCTTCCCGCGACGCTGGAGAAACGTTCCCGAAACACCGCGCGGGAAATCTGTGACCTCGACCGATCGGAAGAGGTTTCGGATGGATTCAGGTGACACCGCGTGGGTGCTCATGGCCACAGCGCTGGTGCTCTTCATGACGCCCGGGCTGGCGTTCTTCTATGGCGGCATGGTCCGTTCGAAGAACGTGCTCGGGATGCTCATGCAGAACATCTTCGCCATGGGGGTCCTGGCCATCCTCTGGGCGACAGTCGTATTCAGCCTTGCATTCGGCAAGGCGGGTGACGGCGGCGTCATCGGCAACTTCGACTTCATCTTCCTGAAGGGCGTGGGAGTCGGCAAGGCACCAGGCGAATTCTTAGGTGCACTTACGATTCCGTTCGTGCTCTTCTGCGCGTACCAGATGACGTTCGCGATCATCACCCCGGCGCTCATCACCGGTGCCACCGCCGACCGTCTGAAGTTCTCGGCGTATGCAGTGTTCATATCGGTGTGGCTGATCGTCGTCTACGGCCCGGTAGCGCACTGGGTGTTCGGTGGCGGTTTTCTGTCGAAGATGGGGGCACTTGACTTCGCCGGTGGCACCGCCGTGCACATCAACGCCGGAGCGGCGGCGCTGGCCGTGATCATGGTGATCGGACCGCGCAAGGGCTACGGCACGGAACCAATGCAGCCCCACAACCTTCCGCTGACGATCCTGGGCACCGGCATCCTGTGGTTCGGCTGGGCCGGCTTCAACGCCGGATCGGCGCTCGCCGCCAACGGGGTGGCTGCGCAGGCGATCATGAACACGTTCCTGGCCGCCTCGGCTGCGATGCTCGGCTGGCTCATCGTCGAGAAGTTCAAGGCCGGTCATGCCACGACGCTCGGCGCCGCGTCGGGCGCCGTCGCCGGCCTGGTGGCCATCACGCCGTGTGCCGGCTTCGTGGGCGGCATGGCGCCGATCTACATCGGCTTCGGTGCCGGCGCGCTGTGCTACCTCGCGCTCGGTATCAAGAAGCGACTGAAGCTCGACGACAGCCTCGACGTGATCGCCGTCCACCTCGTCGGCGGCATCTTCGGGTCGATCGTGCTCGGGCTCTTCGCCGACGCTGCGATCAACGGCGCCGTTCGCCACGAGGGCCTGTTCCTCGGCGGCGGCGGGGCCCTGATCCTGGATCAGATCGTGGCCACCGCCGTGACGCTCGGGTACTCGTTCGTGGCCAGCTTTGCCATCGCCAAGGTGATCGACAGGACAATGGGGTTACGGGTCGCGGAGATCGACGAGCTCCAGGGCCTTGACATCAGCCAGCATGCCGAGTCGGCTTACGCATGAGGGCCGCGCTTTGCATCCCGTGTGCCCCCGTGTGCCCTGTGAGCACCTTCCGGACAGACCTGTGAGAGGACCGAGAACATGCAGCTGATCACCGCGATCATCAAGCCGTTCAAACTCGACGAGGTGAAGGACGCCCTGCGATCCGCCGGCGTCGGCGGGATGACCGTCACCGAGGTACGAGGCATGGGCAGGCAGGGTGGCCACACCGAGGTCTATCGGGGGGCGGAGTATGCGATCGCGTTCCTGCCGAAGGTGCGTATCGAGATCCTGGCCGACGAAGCGGACGTCGAGCGCTTCGTCGATGTCATCGCCAGGACTGCCCGCACCGGGGCGATCGGCGACGGCAAGCTCTGGACGACGGCCGTTGGTCATGTGCAGCGCCTCCGAACCGGCGAGATCGGTCCCGACGCGCTGTGATGGCCTTGCCTGGCCTTGCCTGGCCTTGCCGGGCCGGGCTCGCCGGGCTCGCCGGGCTGTTGCTCGGGCTATCGCAGCCGAGCCTTCGCCACCGAGCCGGGCTTGGACCGGGCTCTGGCCGCAACGACCCTGCTGACCTCCACAGGCACGCAGAGCCCGCGCAGGATGAAGTCGATGTAGTGGTCGGCGATCTGGGGTAATTCGTACCGGCCGTGATCGTGGTACCAGCCCGCGACCTGCGTGCCGATGGTGACGATGGCGTACGACGTGAGCTTTGGGTCGTCGACCGTGAACACGCCTGCTTTCGCGCCCGACTCGAGGATGTTCACGATGTGCTCTTCGTACCGGTCCCGAAGCTTGACGACTTCGGTATGGTGCTCTCGCGTGAGGCTGCGCAGCTCGGAGTTGCCGATGAACACCTCTCGGGCCCGATGCGTGTGGAACTCGACGTGCACGCGGATGGCGGTACGCAGCCGTTCCACCGGATCGACGAGGGGTGCAAGGCGTTCGTCGAGCTCAACGATCAGGTCCTCGATGACCCCGCTCATGATCGAGAAGAGGAGCTCCTCCTTCGAGGGGATGTGGTTGTAGAGGCTGCCCACCTGCAGCTGCACGACCTCGGCGATCTGGCGCAGCGTCGTGGCCTCGTAGCCGTGCTCGAAGAACAGGTCGACCGCGGCCGCGCGGATCGATTCCGCCGTCTTCGTTCCCCCACGCGTCTTTCCGCTTTCCGCCACCCTCATGACGGTTGAGGACGGTAGCGCCTTCACGCCGCCTGAAGCCGTCTCCGCATGGCCGAGAGGCTCCCTCCGCGGGTCAGCTTGCCCGGGAGCTCATGGCCGACGATCGACTCCGCCATCCATGCGCACTCGATGAGCGCGTCCAGGTCGATGCCCGTCTTGATGTCGAGCTCGTCGCACAGGAACGCGAGCTCTTCGGTGCCGACGTTGCCTGCCGCCCCGACATGGCCGGCGAAGGGGCAGCCGCCGAGGCCCGCGCAACTCGTGTCGAAGCGGGCCACACCCATGCGCAACGCGGTGTGGGAATTGGCGATGGCCATGCCTCGGGTGTCGTGCAGATGCAATCCGAGGGCAAGGTCGGGGAAGGCCTCGCGGACGGCGCCGATGACGCGCTCGATCGTGGCCGGCGTGGCGTGGCCGACTGTGTCGGCCAGGAACACGGAGTCGAGCTCGACGTTGAACTCCTCGGTCAGTTCCATGATCTGCGTGACCATGGCGACGACGTCGCCAACCGGGACGACGCCCTGGTAGTTGCAGCCGAACGCCGTCATCACGTACCCCCACTTGGTCGTGATCCCGGCTTCTGCGTAGCGGGCCAGCCAGTTGCGCTGCTCGTCGTACGTGCGCATCTTGCCCATGCCGGTGTTGGCCAGGGCGAACTGCTCGGAGGCGGTGACGCGGATGGCTCCGATGATGTCGAGCTGGGTCGTAAGTGCACGTTCGAGTCCGGCCGAGTTGAGCCATAGGCCGGTGTAGTCGATGCCCGGCTTCTTCTTGATGGTCGCCGCGACCACCTCGGAGTCGGCCATCTGCGGGACCCGCTTCGGGTTCACGAAGCTGACGCAGTCGATCTTCTTCAAACCGGTCTCGGCCAGTGCTTCGATGAAGCGGACCTTGTCAACCGTGCTGATCGGGGCCTTCTCGATCTGGAAGCCCTCGCGAGGGCCCTCCTCGTTGATCACCACCGAGGCCGGATAGTCCGTGGTCCCTTTGGCCATCACTTCAGCTCCATGCCGTCGAGCGCGCCCTCGATGAACTTGTTGGGCTTCAGGAAGAAGGCGATGAGCAGGCAGCCCTCAGTCGACCAGGGCGCGTGCTTGTTGCCCTTCGGGCGCCATACGAAGTTGCCCGCGGTCACCTTGCCCTCCTCATCCTCGATGCTGCCCTCCAGGATGAAGCTCTGCTCGATCTCGACGTGGACATGGCGACCGAGCTGTGTGTTCGGGGCCCACCGGAACAGCGCGGTGAGTAGGCCGGTCTCCTCGTCCTGCAGGAGCACCTTGAGGTCGATGCCGGGGGTCGGTGTGGGCCGCCAGGGGAGGTCCTCGACGTCGATGTAGCGGGACGCGAGCGGGCCGATCTGGGCCTCGTAACGCTCGAGCGTGGGAGTAAGAGCGGTCATGCGCCACCTCCTGTTGTGGGGCCCTCAGTGGGTCCATCTGCGGATTGCACCATCGTACCGCCTGTTGTGGAGTGAAAAGCGAACGAACGACCGTTCTTTTTTCCAGCCAGTGTTGGTAGGCTTCGGCGGCTATGGGCTCGGCTCTGGTCTCGTTGAACGGCGTGGGCAAGTGCTTTGGCGCGGCACGGGTCCTCGACGGCGTCGATCTGACGGTTGCGCGAGGCGAGGTCGTGTGCATCATCGGGCCGTCGGGTTCCGGGAAGTCCACACTGCTGCGCTGCTGCAATTTCATTGCCTCGCCGACCGAGGGTTCCATCGAGTTCGACGGATCGACCTACCTGCCCGTACGTGAGCATGCGTGGAACCCGTTCGGCGGCATGGCCGAGGCGCGCCGCCACGTGCGACTGCGTGCCGAGATTGGCATGGTGTTCCAGCACTTCAACGTCTTCCCCCATCTCACCGCGGTCGAGAACGTGGCGCTGGGGCTCCGCAGGACGCGTGGGCTGTCTCGCGATTCCTCTCGGGCGCGGGCCGTGCAAGCACTGACCGATGTCGGGCTGGCCGACAAGATCGACGACTATCCGCATCGCCTTTCGGGTGGGCAGAAGCAGCGGGTCGCCATCGCCCGAGCGCTTGCCCTCGAACCCAAGCTGATGCTGTTCGACGAGGCAACATCGGCGCTCGACCCGGAGCTCGTGAACGGCGTGCTCGACTTGATGAAGGCGCTCGCCCGGGGCGGCATGACGATGATGGTTGTCACCCACGAGCTGCGTTTCGCGTTCGAAGTGGCCGATCGGATCGTATTCATGGACCACGGTCGCATCGTGGAGGAAGGTCCGACCGCGCAATTCCGGTCGCCGTTGAACGAGCGGACGCGAGCGTTCCTGTCCGCGCTCGATCGTTGAGGTTCGGCCGGTGCGTGTCGTGGGCGGCGGCAGCGTTCGAAGTGCTGGGGCGTTGATGACGTTCTGGTCCGGTTGACCGTGCTCAGCGCGCTCACGTTCGACTGGAGCATCGTTCGCCAGTACTTCCCGACGCTGCTCCGCGGGCTCTGGCTGACGATCCAGCTCGCGCTGTGGGGCTTTGGCATGGCCGCCGCGCTGGCCATGCCGGTGGCGTTGGCTCGGCGTTCGCGCTCGCCGCTGATGCGGGCTCCGGCGACGCTATGGGTGAACCTGACGCGCGGCGTGCCCCTCTTCGTTGTCCTCTTCTGGATCTACAACGGGCTTGCGCTCCGGGGCGTCGTGACGTTGTCCGAGTTCTGGTCGGGCGCCTGGGCGCTGGCGCTCACCGGGTCGGGCTACATGGCCGAGGTGTACAGGGGCTCGATCGATTCAGTCGATCCGGGCCAGCACGAGGCTGGCCTCGCCGTCGGCCTGGCGCCGCACCAGGTGTTCGCATCGGTCGTGCTGCCGCAGGCGCTGCGGACGATCGTGCCATCGGCCGGCAACGTGTTCGTCGGTCTGCTGAAGGGTGCGTCGTTGGTGTCGGTGATCGGCCTGGCCGACATGTTCTACACAGCGAAGACCGTGGCGGTGACGAACTTTGCGCCGTTCGAGCTCTACACGGTCGCTGGCGTGATGCTGATCGTCGTGACGATTGCGGTGTCAGGCCTCGTTGCACTGGCAGAGCGGCGGCTCGGGCGGGGCGCGTCGTGATGTCCCCGTTCGGTCCTGCCCTGGGCGTCATCACGCCTCGGAAGCTGTGGCGCCTGTTCGACGGGTTCGACTGGTCCGTGGTGTGGTCGCAGCGTGCCAACCTCGCCCGCGGCGTCGGGTTGCTGGCGTGGGTTGCGCTGGCCTCGATGGTGCTCTCGATCGTGATCGGCGCGCTCGTGGCGTCGGCGCGTCGCTCGCGCGTGAAGCCCATCCGGTGGCTGGCGTGGGCGTACATCCAGCTGTTCCGGGGGATCTCGCTCTATGTGCTCGTGATCTGGATGTTCTTCGGGCTCGCCGCGGCTGCGCAGTGGCGCCTCCCCGCGTCGACCGCCGGTATCGTGGCGCTGACACTGCTGCACAGCGCGTACCTGGCCGAAGCATTCCGCGCCGCGCTTGCGGTCATTCCGGCCGGACAGCAGGAGGCAGCCGCCGCCATTGGACTGTCGCGGAGCACGGCGTGGCGTTCCGTGATCGGACCGCAGTTCATCCGGATCGCCCTGCCTGTAGCCGGAAACCAGCTGGTCGACATCGTGAAGGATTCGGCCATCTTGTCGGTCATCGGTGTGCGTGAGCTGTTTCGGGAGACGCAACGGTGGTCGCAGTTCTACAGCGCGCCGTTCGAGTTCTACACCGCCGCGGGCCTCATCTACCTCGTGCTCGTGCTGGTGGTGGCTCGAGCGGTCCGTATTCTCGAGAGGAGACTGCAATGGGGCGTTTCGACGGCCAAATAGTGATCGTGACCGGAGCAGGTCAGGGGATCGGCGCCGCTATCGCATCGCGCTTCGCACATGAAGGTGCGAAGGTCGCCGTAGTCGACCGCAACGCGGCGACGGCCACGGCGGTGGCCTCGTCGATCGCCGCGGTCGAGGGGAGCGGAGGCGCCTCACCGTTCGTCGTGGACATGGCCGACGCTGCCGCCGTTCGGGCCATGGTCGCGTCGGTCGTGGTGTGGGGCGGCGGTCATCTCGACGTTCTCGTCAACAACGCCGGCGTCGCAATTGCCCGCTCGCTCCTCGAGGCCACCGAAGAGGACTGGGACGCGCAGGTCGGCGTGAACCTCAAGGGTCTGTACTTCGCCCTGCAGGCGGCCGCTCGGGTGATGGTGGCTGCGGGCCGGGGGCGCATCGTGAACATCTGCTCGACGTCGGGCTTCGTGTCGTCGTCCACCCCCGAGGCGATCTACGACATGACCAAAGGCGGTGTCCGCCAGCTCACCACCTCGGCGGCCGTTGAGCTCGCCCCACTCGGCGTCCACGTGAACGCGGTCGCGCCTGGCACGGTCGCGACCGAGCTGACGCGCTCGGTACTGAACACACCGGAGAAGTGGAACCGTGCCGGCGAGCGCATCCCGAGCGGCCGCCTCGGCATGCCGGAGGACATCGCCGCTGCGGTCGTATGGCTGGCGTCGGCGGAGTCGGCCTACGTCTACGGGCACACGCTTGTCGTCGACGGGGGCTGGCTGGCGATCTGAAGCGAGGTCGGACCGAATAGAGGTCGGACCGACCAGATGGCGAGTTCGCCAAACCGGCGAGGCGGATCCAGCGCGCAACCGTTGCGCGCTGAATCCCACACCACAAGCGTTTGCGACGCCAGCCGCGGCGTTTCGGTTGTCAAGGATCGGCTGCTGGGTCGTGTCACGCACGAAGCGTCGTGGACCGCAGCGTTGTTGAGCGCTACGCCGCCACCGCGACCCTCTTTTGACGGGCGAAGGCGACGATCATGCCGGTGCTTCGTTGGCGGATGGTGACGGTGCCGTCGCGTTCTCGTTGCGCGACGAGCCGTTCGAGGTGGACGTGGTCGTGGTGGCGGTCGCAGGCAGGGACGAGGGCCTCGACGTCGGTGAAGCCTCGGTCGCGGATCCATTCGTTCAAATGGTGGATTTCGCACTGCGTCGCGGGAACAGTGCAGCCCGGGTAGAAGCAGGTGTGGTCGCGCGCGATCACCGCGATGCGTTGCAACGGTGTCGGGTCGCGTCTGGCTCGGCCGAACTTGAGGATCTCGCCGTGCATGTTCACGAACGAGTAGTACAGGTCGGCCTTGGCGAGATCGAACAGTGTTTCGGTTACCGCAACAGGTCCGACGCCGAGCATGTCGGCTTGGTACTTGTCGATGTCGAAGACGATCACCACTGTCGGCCTCGCGGGCTTTGGCGGTTTGGTCGTTGCCTTCCTGCCGGCTGCTCGTCGTTCTGCGATATCGGTGATGACAGTCTTGCCCGGTGCCGTGATGCCGAGGTCATCCGGAACGGCCGTATCCGTCGCATCGGTCGCGTCGGCCGCATCGTTTGGTGTTGGACCAGCCGTCGTGTCTGGCGGGCCGGCCGCGTTGTGCGATGGCTTCGTCGCGCCAAAGGATGCAACGCCGGCCAGCTCGAGCAGCGCGTCGGCCATCCGCTGTTCGCGACAGTCGCCGCCGTGCGCTCCGAGTAC
>JAYUDQ010000760.1:0-7988 GCA_043739745.1 Acidimicrobiia bacterium
GCGCCTGCGCCAGTCACCTGACCGGCAGGGCACTTCAGGATCTTCTGGCACGCAGCGCTGACCGGCGGCGCGAACCAGACCCCGTCGGATGTGAAGCCGAGCGGGGCATAGGCCCTCGAAGCAACGGCAACGACGTTGCCGCGATCGTTCAGGATCGGCCCGCCCTGGAACGACGTGCCGGTCGGCGCCGTGTGCTGGATGCCCGACGTGGAGACATCAGCCACGAACCCCTGGGTGATCGCACCACCCGCAGTGCCGAGCCCGGACAGGGCGAAGACCTGCGTGCCGAGCTTGGTGTCCGTGGGCGCGGCCCACTCGAGGCGGGGGAGGCTGGGCTTGTCGAGGATGAGGAGCGCGAGGTCGCGGTCCTCCTGCCAGGTCCAGAGCGTGGCCTTCAATTCCTCGTCGCCTTTGCGCAGCAAGATGTCGGGGCCCGGTTTGACGGTGGCCGCCCGGACGACGTTGTACGACGTGATGAGGAACGACTTCTCCGAGTCCGAGGCAACCACGAAGGCGGAGCCGATGACGGCCTGGCCGGCGACGTCGTACGTCCTGACGGCCCAGATCGAGGGCTGCGACTTGTTGAGCAGCGTCTCGAGCGTCTCCCCGGTCGCGGCCAGCTTGCGAAGAGGCGCGAGATCGGACTGGATCTGAGCACGGGCGTTGGTGGCATCGGCGTTGAGCGTCTCGCGGGCACGGGCGGCCCGGGCGTCGAACGTCTTCACCAGTGCGTCCGAACGGTCCTTCTTGTACTGGTAGTTCATGTACAGCGCCGTGCCACTGGCCGCTGCGCCCAGCCCGAACGCAAGGATCAGCATGCTGATGCCGAGGACGGACTTCGGTAGTACCCGACCGCGCCAGAACGGGACTCGTTTGCGGCGTGGCACCTTCCTGCGCTTTGCGGCCCGCTGCTTGGCTCGGCCCCGGCGCTCGAGCGCATCGGATTCGTCCTTCCGTTGTTTCTCGGCCTGCTTCGCCGCCTTCTCCGCGGCCTTTCTTTCGGCCCGGTCGAGCTTCGGATCGTTGGCGGTGACCGAGAGCTGCCCCGGTGCCGCAGGGACGAGAGCCGTGCCCGGCGTGGGATGCAGCCAGTCGTCGTCACCCGCCGGCGTCCAGTCGTCGGCCACCTGGTCGAAGACGCCGGTTCCGGTGTCCTCGGGAGTGGGTGTGTCCACCTCGGCCATCGGGAGAAACGGTAGTGCGGGTATAGCTTCCCCCTGTGCAAGGACCGATTCACGCGCCCACCGGGGACCTCGACGGCGCCGCGGCGCTTGCCGTCCCTGTGCGCGAAGCAGCGACCGTGATGGTTGTCCGCGATGGCGCCGACGGCCTCGAAGTGCTCATGCTGCGACGCAGCCTGGCTTCGACGTTCGTGGGCGGGGCCTACGTGTTTCCCGGTGGCATGGTCGATCCGCACGACCGAGACCCGGCGGTCGCGGCACGTTGTGACGGCCTTACACCCGGCGAGGCCGACGCGCTGCTGGGCATGAACGACGGCATCGCGTCGTGGGTTGCGGCCGTGCGCGAATGCTTCGAGGAGGCCGGGGTGCTGCTCGCCCATGATCGCTCCGGCGCCGTCGTGTCACTGGCCGATCCCGATGGCGTGGCCCGCTTCGACGCCCATCGCCGGGCCGTTCACGCCGGAACGACCACGCTCCTCGGCGTCCTCGAAGCCGAGGACCTTCGCATCGCTGCCGACCGGATCCACTACTGGGGCCACTGGGTCACACCCGTCGGCCCGCCCCGGCGGTACGACACCCGCTTCTTCGTCTGTGCGGCGCCGCCCGAGCAGGTCAGCTTCCACGACGAGATCGAGATGATCGACAGCATCTGGACGACGCCCGCCGAAGCACTGGCCCGCAACCACCGCGACGAGATCACGCTCATCTTCCCGACGTACAAGAGCCTCGAGGCCATCGGACGCTTCAACACGACCGCTGAGCTCTTGGCCGCCGCGTCGCAGCGAGGAGAGGTGCCAGCGATCCTCCCGCAGCTTCCCGGTGAGCCCTGACGGCCATGCCCGAAGCCCGGGACACGGCGCAGATCACGACGCAGTCAAGGCTCGTCGTGCCTGAGCCGATGTTCATTCTGTGGGAACCACCTCCGACGCGGTCGGGCATCAGGACCCTCCTGCTGCGGGCGAACCCTCGTGGCGGGACGACCCCTTCGTCCTCGACCTGATGCAGCTGGACATCGCTCGGCGGACCGATCGGGACACGACCCCAGGCACGGTCGTGCTGATTGACGGTGTATCCACCACGGTGGCTCTGGACCGGTGGGATGCGATCGATGCGGGCTACGTCGTGCTCGACGGCGAACCTGAGCCGCATGACCGTTCACAGCCCGAAGCCACGGCGGTCGTCGTCGACGGGCCTCAGCCGGCGGTAGCCGTCGGGTTCGTCGAGGCCTCGACTGTTGCGGTCAGCCCGGCCGTCCCTCGAGCTCCGGCTTCACGTGCTCGCGCCGATGTGAACGATTGGCTACGGTCCATTTCCCGGGCTGCTCATGCCGCCCCGCCCACCGTCGTTGACCACGTTCCAATAGTTGACCACGTTCCGGTGGTTGAGCAGTCTCCGGTGGTTGCTGTGCCGAGCCCGGTGCTCGTCGAGGCCCGCGGTCTGTCGAAGCACTATGCCCACCCCAACGGTGAGGTCGGCGCGTTGTCGGAGGTCGACGTCGAGATCCGTCAGGGAGAGCTCGTCGCCGTCAGCGGCCCTTCCGGGTCGGGCAAGTCCTCGTTGCTCTACTGCCTCAGCGGACTCGAGGACATCGACGCCGGTGAGGTGATCGTGGCCGGGGAGGCCATGCATCTCCTCAGCGATGCCGAGAAGACGGCGCTGCGAGCCCGCACCATGGGGTTCGTGTTCCAGACCTATCACCTGATCGAGCACATGACCGCGATCGAGAACGTCGAGGTGCCGCTGCTGCTCAACGGCTGGGGTGCGTCGGAGGCGAGGGCGGAGGCGATCGCCGGGCTGGAGTCGGTGGGGCTCGGGGCCCGGGCGGATCATCGGCCTGGTGAGCTTTCCGGCGGTGAGCAGCAGCGGGTCGCGGTGGCCCGGGCGCTGGTCGGCGATCCGCAGATCGTGTGGGCCGACGAGCCGACCGGCAACCTCGACGACGCCACTGCGGGACTCGTCATGGACCTGCTCCGGTTGCGCAATGCCGGCGGCCTCACCGTCGTGCTCGTGACGCACGATGCCGCGCTCGTCGCAGCTGCCACCCGGCGGATCACGCTCGCAGCGGGCCGCATCGTGCCCGAATCCTGCTCTGCGGCATGACGGTCGTCTCCACCGCCAGGACGATTGAGACGCGTGGCGACGAGGAGTCGGCACCGATTCCGGAACGTCGCGAACCGGTGTCCCTCGGTCTCGCGCCTGCCCCCTCGCTGCGGCCGAGTCTTCTCGTCGTCTTGCTGGTCGACGTGATGCTGCTCGGTATGTGGGCGTCATGGACGGCGGTGGGCAGTCGCGGTTCGCGTGCCCTGCTCCTGTCCGCGTGGCTGTGTGCCCCGTTCGTCGTGACGCTGTTGACACGCCCGATGGCCCGTCATCTCGCGTTTCGGGGCATGCGCTGGGGTTCGCGGGCTCCGTGGGCTGTCGTTGTCAGCGTCGCGTTGGCCTCGGCGCTGGCCGTGATGTCGATCGTGGCTCTCGACGCTCTCAGCCATGCTGCGAGCACGACAGCCCGCGAGCAGCTCGGTCCAATCGATGAGCTGATCGTCGCCCCTCGCGCGGAAGCACGAACGGCCGCGCAGGCAGCCATCGCTGCCGCAATGATCGACGACGACGCCGTCGGACGGGCGACGACTCTAGGGGCCGTCATCGACGGTCAGCTCGCGTTGACAACGCTGCGGGTCAGGGCCAGTGCTGGTACCGGCTCGGTCGTTGCCCCCGGCGTCGGGGGCGTCGCAATCGAGGCCACCGCGATAGAGATCGACGTGCCGACCGTGCAGCGCTTCGGACAGTCCGGGTCATCGGGACAGGGGAGCGACACGACCGGCTTTGCCGACCGTCAGCCCCTCCGGGCCGGACACGTGCTGCTCGGGCGCGACCTTGCCCACGATCTCGGTGCCGCGGCGGGCGACGACGTCGTTCTGACCATCGCTGACACGCCGACGTCGATGCGGGTCGACGGCGTGCTTCCTCGGCTCGGCGTCGCCGGACTCTCGGTCGATGGAAGTCCGCACGCGCGTGTCGCCTTCGTCGCCCCCGGCCTGCTGACCGCAGCCGCTGCGGAAGATCGGGGGCCTTCGTACCTGCTCGCCATCTCGAACACCGGGAATGCAGAGCGCGGGGGAGGCCTGGGCGACCTGGTCACCGGCCGCCTCGAAGCGCTGTTCCAGGGTGCCGTCGCGCCCGACCCCGTCGCCACAGGATCGGTCGAGAGCACGTCGGGCGTGACCCCGCGCCGGCCCGCAACCATCGGGGGGGTGACAGTCGTCCCGGTGAAGCGGGATCTGCAACGCCGGACCGAACGCGAGGTCGCGCCTCTCCGCCAGCTGTTCACCTCCCTTGGAACCGTGGCGGTCGCCGTGTCGGGGTTCTTCCTCGCATTGCTGCTGACGCAGGTCGTCACGCGGCGACGGCGGGCGATCGTGGCCGTGCGCCTGATCGGTGTCGGGCGGATCGACGTTGCCGGTGCCGTCGCGGTGGAGGCGTGGATGGCCGCAATCGTCGGCGTTCTGTGCGGTTCGACGCTTGGGTACGCGCTTTCGATCGTCCTGGCGCGCGCGAACGCGGCACAGGCGTCGTCCCGTGGAGTCGGGCTGGTGTTCGATGCGTCAGTGTCAAGCGCCGTCGTCGGGGGCAGCGTTGCGCTTGCGTTCGCGATCGGCGCGATCGCCGTGCCGCTTCTCATGGTCGCCAATCGCCCGTTGATGGTCGATCTCCAGGACACTCCTCGACGCACGCCGAAGGCAAGCCGCTGGAGCACCGTCGCGTTCGCGGTTTCGATGATCCTCGGACCGGTTGTACTTCTGCGCGGGGTTCGCAACGCGCGAACCGTCGACACGTTCGCGGCCGCCGCGTTCATCGCCATCGTGGTGATCAGCTGGGTCCGGCACCGTCGGCCCCAGGCGACCGCGCTCGTCACCGGCGTGACGTCTTCGCTGTTACTGGCCGGTGAGGTGCTGGCCCGCTGGGTTCGGCCGGCCCTCGTCAGCGAGGCCGGCACGGCCGGCTTCGTCGCGCAGACGATCGTCGCGATCGTCGCGGCCGGTCTGTTGACCGAGTCGCTCGCTCGACCTGTCGGCGGAGCGATCGGGCGGCTCAGGCGGCGGCTCGGCGAACGCAACGGGTCGCAGTCCGGCCAGCTCCTGGTGGCCGGCCGGCTCGGCGTGACTGCGCGTCGACACGAGCCGATCCGTGCGCTCCTAAGTGCCATCGGCTTCACGGCCATGTTCTTCCTGCTTGCCGCGTCGTGGTCCCTCAGTTCCTCCCTCGAAAGCCGGGTCATGGCCGATGTCGCCGCGGCCCGCGGTGGCTGGGACGCGATCGCTCACGCCGACGAGGCCTCGCTGACCGCGCTTCGAGGGCTCCCCGGCGTCACCGCCGTTGCCGATTTCCGCTCGCGCCCGTTGATGATCGGGGCCGCCGACGCCCGGGCCACAGCGTCGGCCATCGGGCTCGGGATAGGGACCGACTACGGCCTTGACCGGCCGGCCAGCCTGGCATTGCGGCGAATCACCGATGACAGCGACCGGCGGGTCTACGAGGCCGTCCTGCGCGATCCGACGCTCGCCATCGTCGACCCCGTGGCGTTTCCGCGGGGCGCATCGACGCGAGACGTACAGCCCGGCGACACGGTGTTCGCCCGCGATCCGCAGAGCGGCGGATCGGCCGCGTTCACGGTGGCGGGCACGCTCCGATCCGGAGTCGGACTGGCCCCGATCCTCATGAACCGGGCGGCGTTGGATCGACTCGGCTCGGGACCGGCCGTGACCGACCGTGCCGTGGTCCGCTTCGCGTCAGGTGCAGCCGCCACGGTTGCGGGTCGGTCCGGATTCTCCGGTTCGTTGCGGACGTTCGATGCTGCAGCTCGTGACGAAACGGCTGCCCCCCGTCAGCTCCTGGGGCTGCTTCGTGCGTTCACGGTCTTGAGCATCGTGCTGTGCGTCGGTGTCCTGAGCGCAGCCGCGGCTGAGCAGATCCGTCGCCGCCAGCGGGAGCTCGCCACGTTGCGTTCCTTAGGTCTTCGTCACCGCGGCCTACGCACCGCCGTACTCCAGCCCGCTTTGGTGCAAATGGCTGAGGCTGCGCTCCTCGGCTCGGCACTCGGCGTGCTTGGCGCGGCCAACCTCCTCCGCACCGGCGTGCTCGGTCCCGCTCGGCTCGATGTGCCATGGCTGACGCTCATCGTGTCCGTGGCCGGCGCCGTGGCCGTTGCCCTCGCTGCAGCGTGGCGCCCGGCGGCAGGAGCATCGGCGATCGCGCCGATGCGGGCCATGCGATGAGGGGCGCGGACAGGGCCCCCGCCGGGAGTCGGCCAAGGCGCGTCAGCGCGGCGCCTCAGCCAACCGGCGAGAGCGCGTCGAGCGCCGCGATCATGCGGGCCGAACAACCTTCGAGGTCGACCGGCGGTGCGATCTCGCGGACGATGCGCTCGGCCAGGTCGGCGAAGGCCGCACCGACGATGGTGGCCCGGTCGGCCAATGCCGCAGGCTCACCGATGTCACCACCGGCCGACACCGCAGGCGCGATCGGCAGCTTGGCAAGAAGCGGCGCGCCGGTGTCTGCGGCCAGACGCTCGCCCCCACCAGTGCCGAAGAGGGCATGGCCGACCCCGACCGAGTCGACGAAGACCGACATGTTCTCGATCACACCGGCGATGCCGAGGTAGCTCCGCCGGGCCATGTCGGCCACCCGAACCGCCACCTTCTGAGCGGCGAGCGCGGGCGTGGTGACGATCAGCATCTCGGCCCGGGGGAGGAGGCGGGCCAGTGCCATCTGCACGTCGCCGGTGCCTGGCGGCATGTCGATCAGCAGGTAGTCCATGTCCCCCCAGCGGACCTTGGTGAGGAACTCCTCGACAGCCTTCGCCAGCATCAGACCGCGCCACATGATCGCGGAGTCCTCGTCGTCGACGATCAGGCCCATCGACACGACCTTTATGGTGCCCTCGGCGGCACCGCCGACACCCGGGACCAACCGGCGGGCCGGATCGATCTTGCCGTCGCTGCCGCCCAGGCGGGCCTCCACGCCGAGCATGCGCGGGATCGAGAAGCCCCAGATGTCAGCGTCGAGGATGCCGACCGTGAGACCGCGTGCGGCCAATGCGACGGCCAGGTTGCAGGTGACCGACGACTTGCCCACGCCGCCCTTACCCGACCCGATGGCAAGGATGCGCGTGCTGGCCTGGATCTCCGTGTCGGGCGCGCGGTCCTGGGCTCGAAGTCGGGCCCGCTGCATCACGTTGCTGCGCTGGGCCGCGGTCAGCTCTCCGAAGCTGACGTGCGCCTCGCGCACCCCGCGCAGGGCGTTGAGCCGCTTGAGCGCGTCCTTCTTGATCTGCGTCTTCAGCGGGCAGCCGGCAATGGTGAGCGCAATGACGACCTCGACATAGCCGGTCGGGGAGATGTCGATGCGTTCGACCATGCCGAGCTCGACGATGTCGACGTTCAACTCGGGGTCGATCACCCCGCGCAACACGCCGCGCACATCGTCGGCGGTAGGGGGTACCTCCACGGCCGCGGCCGCAGGTGCGGTGCCGGGCTGAGAACTCATGACGCCATGATACCGGAATTTCGACGGTTTCGGCCGTGAAAATGTCGGTCGGAGCCGGGTACACTCGGCCCATGCAGCGGTTGGCCTTGCTCAAGGCCCTTGGCGACAACACGAGGTACGCGATCTACCTCGAGATCGCGCGCTCGCCGATACCGAGGTCGACCGCCGATATCGCCGACACGCTCGGTCTGCACCCCAACACGATCCGTCCCCACCTCGAGCGGATGCGCGACGTCGGCCTGCTCGATGTCGAGATCGACAGCC
>JAYUDQ010000761.1:0-3101 GCA_043739745.1 Acidimicrobiia bacterium
GGCCACGGCGTCGGGGGCCGACGAGTGGTACTCGGGCGTCGGCTGCTGCGCCTCGACGAAGGCTGCGAAGCGGCTGACGTGGACTGTCGACTGGCCGAGAGTGCGAGGCAGTGTCTCGTCGATCTCGCCGATGACGAGGGGGACCTGCTCGATGGCGGGCACGGAGTAGCTGGGCGACGGTCCGACATTGCAGAAGCCGAACCGGTCGGGTGGCGTGACCCGCACGATGGCGACGTCGAGGTTCCACGAGGCCAGCAGATGCGGGACCTCGGACAGCCGGGCCGGGATGTACTCGGCGCGGCGGTCGGCCACGAGCTCCGCCATGGCACCAGCGACGTGCCAGGTGGTCAGACCGAGCGTTCCCGCAGCAACGGCCGGCAGGAATGGCGATGGGTCGTACTGCAGGCCGGTGAAGAGCCGGATCCCGCCGACGTCGGCCGATCGACCGGCGAGTGCATGCAGCAACGTGACCGGCGCGCCCGAGCACGGACCGGTGATCACATGAGCGCCGGCCGGGATCAGGGCCATGGCCTCGTCGGGAGTGAGCAGTCGCGTCGTCATGGTCACGTTGTAGCTGCTCCCGAGCCGGCTCACTCGCACGGCACATCCGTTCGCGAAGCCGCAGGTTTGCGACCGACCGAGCAAATTGGAGTGACCCGACAACCGGAGAATCCCGTGCGCAAACTACGAGTGTGTCGAAGTCGTCAGTTCGACTGCCGCCACCCATGTGGGCATGGTCCGTTCCCAGTAGCAGCCGCCTCCCACGGCCTTCAGCGCGGGATCAGCCTCGTGCGATGACCTCACCGTGGACCACGATGAAACAGCCATTTGCGTCCGCCTGCCACTCGCGCCACGCACCGGCGATGGCATCGAGCTCCGACTGGTCGCTCAGCCCGTAGGCGAGCGCCTGCTCGGCGTAGTTCGACGCCAGGACCCGATCGGCCCAGAGGCCGCCCCACCAGTCACGGTCGTCGGATGTCGTGAACGTCCACGTCGAGCTCGTGGCGGTGACACCGGCGAATCCTGCGGCACGGGCCCATCCGTACAGGTAGCGCCCGGCGTCGGCCTCGGCCCGATTGCGGACCGTGATGCCGTGATAGATCGCCATCCACCGGTCGAGCAACGGCAGCCGGGGCGCCCAGGCAAAGGCGGCATAGTCACTGTCGCGCACGCCGACGACGCCGCCGGGTTTCAGGACGCGTCGCATTTCCCGAAGCGCGCGTACGGGATCGGTCAGGTGCTGTAGGACCTGATGGGCATGGACGACGTCGTAGGACCCCGTGGCCGCGTCGATCGCATAGACGTCGCCGACGGCGAACGACACCGCCGAGCCCGCCTCCGCACCACCGGCCGATGCCTGAGCGATCACGTCCGCCGACGCGTCGATTCCCACAACGCGCCCCGGTGCCACCCGCGACGCGAGGTCGATGGTGATGGTGCCCGGTCCGCAACCGACGTCGAGCAGATCCATTCCCGGCCGCAGGTGCGCCAGGAGGTAGCCGGCGGAGTTCTCGGCGGTGCGCCACAGGTGGCTCCGCAGCACCGATTCGTGATGACCGTGCGAGTAGATGTCTCCCATGCCGTCGATGGTTGCAGACCGAGACGTCTCACGCACCGAGCCGTCTCACGCACCGAGCCGTCTCACGCCCGCCGGGTGCGGACGAGACCTTCCTGCGCCACGGTGGCGAGGTGGACGCCGCTCGTGGAGTACACGGAACCGGTGGCCATGCCGCGCGCGTTCACCAGACCGTGGCCGCGATAGTCGAACAGCGTCCAGTCATCGGCCCGGCACGGGCGATGGAACCAGACGGCGTGATCGAGGCTCGCGGACATCATCGCTTCCCAATCAGGCTTCGCCGGATGCGACAGCATGATCGCATCCATCGCGTTGTGGTCGGACAGATACGCCAGCGCACAAGCATGTGCGGCGGGGTCGTCGCCGAGGTCCTCGGGAACCCGCATCCACAGCTGCGAGCGGGCGTCTCCGTCGGTCGGGGCGATCTCGCGGACGTCGCCCAGACCGCTCCATTCGCTACGCGCGATCGACTCCGGCGCGGGCAGGCCGGGCGGGAGACCGCCTTCTTGGATATCGACGTCGGGCTCCAAGACCTGGAAGCTGGCATCAAGGTTGAGGATTGCGCCCGACGACTGACGGGCGACGACACGACGGGTCATGAACGAACGGCCGTCGCGGAGACGGTCGACCTCGAGCAGGATCGGCACACCTTCGATCCCACCGAGCACAAAGTATGCGTGCAGAGAATGTACGCGGTACGCCTTGTCCACGGTTGCAGCCGCGGCCGCCAGTGCCTGCGCGACCACCTGCCCGCCGAACACTCGGCCCCATGAGTAGTGCGGGGTCTGGCCGACGAAGAAGTCGGCTGCGACCCTCTCCAGCGTGATGAGCTCGCGGAAGGTCTGCGGTCCGGGGCGCTCGTTCATCGACAGCAACGTACCGGGTCAGCGGCCGCCCGGGGGTGTCGGGGTCGCCCGGCTGGCCTACGATCCGCCTATTGCGAACGCGCCGACCGAACCGGTGATGTCCCTTCGGCAGTGCCCCAAGTCCCTGTCGTCCGGAATGTCCCTGTCGTCCAGAAGAGGAGAACCCCCGAATGAGCACTCCCGATTTCGTCCGACTCGACGGTGGCGTCCACGTCAACCCGAAACACATCGTCTCGATCGTCGCCGCGCCACAACTCAGCAATGCCATCCGCTTCGACGTCCGAATGGCCAACGGTGAGACGCACCCGTGGGCCTTCCCGAAAGGTGAGGACGTCGAGAAGGCGCTCGCCCGCCTGATGGCGCTGATCAACAGGAACTGAACCCGAGCGCGGTCGATCGTGCTGCGCCTGGTCGAGCGCGGCGCCTGGTCGAGCGCGGCGGATCGGGACACCCAATCCTCGAACATGTCACGTATCGTGACGAGAAACGACACGCGGACGCCGTTTACCCACGACCCGTGACGCTCCGGGCGGACGCTCGTGCCGATCCGCCGCGATCACCACGGTGGTGGGTGCAGCCGGGGTTCAGGGTGCGAGCCCCTTCGCCTCGGGCGCAGGCGGCATGGAGTCGGCGCACCCTGACGCGGCACGGGCTGCGAA
>JAYUDQ010000762.1:0-7967 GCA_043739745.1 Acidimicrobiia bacterium
CGAGCTCGGCCGGAGAGCCCAACTAGGCCGGCGCCGACGCGTATCCTGCCGACCATGCAACTGCCGACGATCACCGCACAGAGTTCCATGACGCCGGGAGGCGATCTCTTCGACCGGCTTCTGAAGGAACGCATCGTGTTCCTCGGTGGACAGGTCACCGACGAGCTTGCCATCCAGATCAGCGGCAAGCTCCTTCTCCTCGAAGCCGAAGACGCCGAGCGGGACATCTCGCTCTACATCAATTCGCCCGGCGGGTCGGTCTACGCCGGCATGGCCATCTACGACACGATGCAATTTGTCCGGCCCGACATCATCACGATCTGCATGGGCATGGCCGCTTCGATGGGCCAGTTCCTGCTGTGCGCCGGGGCCAAGGGCAAGCGCCACTCGTTGCCTCATGGGCGAATCCTCATGCATCAGCCGCTTGGGCAGATGCAGGGCCAGGCGACGGACATCAAGATCCATGCCGAGCAGATCATCAAGACGAAGAAGGAGATGGCCGAGCTCATCGCCTTCCACACCGGCCAGCCGGTCGAGCGCATCGAAGCCGACTCGGACCGTGACCGCTGGTTCACCGCTCAGGAAGCGCTCGACTACGGCATGATCGATGAGATCGTCGCTCACAACACTGGGCTGCTCATTTCCGACCCTGCGAAGTAGCGCCGGTCGAAGTAACTACGGCCTCGCATCGGCTAGTACCGCTTCGGCGGCGCGCCGCCCCGAGGTCAATGCGCCTTGGATCGACGCCTGATCGCGGTGATCTCCGCACACGTACACACCGGTTCGTACGCGCACTGACCGTTCTATGTGGCTGAGCGCAGGTGGTGCCTGCCTCGGCTGCGCGTGCGGCACATGATATGTGCGCAGATGGTCCCACGACGTGACCTGGTCGCCGAACCAGCCCTTGAGCTGGGCGGTTACTGCGGCTTCCAGCGAGGCGTTGTCCGGCGCCCGTTGCGAACCGAGCACGGACGCGCTGACGAGATGGCGGCCCTGCGGCGCGTACGCCGTTGAAACCAACGATGGCACGCACAAGTTGTTGACCGGTCCGGCCGTTGCGCCGTCCCCGTTGAGCACGATGAACGGTTGATCGATGGGCGCCTGCTCTGCCGCGAAGTAGACGCAACTGACCGGAACCGAGCCGGGATCGGCGACACCCGGTGCACCCGACACGGAGCCGTCACCGAGAAGCTTCGCGGCTTGCGACCCCTCGGTGGCGATCACGATCGTCCTCGCCTCGACCGTGCCGAGATCGAGCAGCGTGACGCCATGATCGGAGACCGCCCCGACCCGGCATCCAAGCCGGACTGTCCCGGCTGGCAAGCGCGCGGCGAGCTGATTCGGGATGGCCTGCATGCCGATCGCCGGAATCGCATTCTCCCCATCGGCCAGCATCCGCATGACGAATTCGAACATCCGGCTCGAGGTCAAGAGGTCGCGGTCAAGGAAGATCCCTCCGAACAGAGGCCGGAAGAACCGGTCGATCATCTGTGCACTGAACTTCTGTTCGCGGAGGTATTGCAACGTCGTGATGTCCGGACGTTCCCACAGCTCCGAGAGGTCGAGCCTGCCGAGTTCTCGCCGAAGTAGAGCGACGCGACCTTTATCGACGACGGTGCCGATCGGTGCCTTGACCGTCGACAGGATCGACGTGAACTGACGGAGCGGGTCGACGACCTTTGCCCGCTTGGCGCCGATCTGGATGAGGGCCCCAGGAGCGAAGGGCTGGAGATCGAGCGCCTTGTAGTCAAGAATCGACTTCGCTTCGGGGTAGGCGGTGAGGAGCACTTGGAAGCCACGGTCGAGCACGAACCCGTCGACCACATCGGTGCGAACTCGCCCACCGACGCCGTCGGCGGCTTCGAGGATCGTGACCCTGCGGCCGGCCTCGGTCAGGTGCACTGCGCACGCCAGGCCGGCGAGGCCTGCGCCGATGATTAAGACGTCCGAGTCGTTGGTGAGGTCAGCCATCGGTTGACAATAGGTAGTCGAGGGTCGCGCCGATCTCGGTGTGCTGGAACGTGTAGCCGTGCGCCGACATGGCCCTCGCGTCGACTCGCGTGCTCGACAGGAGCATCTCTTCGACCATCTCGGCGCCGTAGAGGAGTCGCAACGCGAGCAATGGGATCGGCAGCAGCGTCGGTCGATGCAGCGCCGCGCCCAGGGCCTTGGTGAACTCGAGGTTCGTGACCGGTTTGGGCGCGACAAGGTTCACCGGACCGGTGAGTGGCTTCCCCCCCGTGCTGCCCCCTGCAAGCGCGCTGTCGAGCACGAAGCGGATCGCGCCGATCTCGTCGTCGAGCGAGATCCATGAGAGGTACTGGGTGCCCTTGCCGAGGCGTCCCCCGACGCCCAGTTTGAAGGGGAGCAATTGTTGCTTCAGGGCGCCGCCCTTGGTGGACATCACGATTCCGGTGCGTAGGAACGCGACCGGGATCCCGGCATCAGAAGCGGGCTTCGCCGCGGCCTCCCATGCTTTCACGACCTCGCTGAGGAAGCCCCGCCCCGGCTCAGCCCGCTCGTCGACCGTCGTGGCGCCGCGGTCACCGTAGAAACCGATGGCTGATCCATTGGCGAAGATCGCCGGCTTCCGCTCGGCCGCTGCCATCGTCGTGGCGAGGAGCGTCGTCCCTTGGACACGGCTGTCGAGGACCTTGCGCTTGTGTTCTTCCGTCCACTTGCCGTCACCGATGCCTTCTCCGGCGAGGTTTACAACTGCCCATGCGCCATCGAGGGCGGCGCCGTCGATCGTTCCGGACGCCGGGTCCCAGAGTGCATCGTCGGGCCCGAGGCCGTTCGTCGGCACAGAACGCGCCAAGCGGGTGACGGGGTGGCCCGCCTTTCGCAGGGACGCCACCAGCGCTGTGCCGACGAGTCCGGATGCGCCCGTGACGACGACCCTTCGGCTGGATCGGTCGGATTCGGTGATGGTCATCCGCGCGATGGTAGGTATGCCCCGGCTCTATGTGGGGGTCAGCGCGGTAAGGTCGGCAGGTACGCCCTGGGGTCGAACTCGGCGGCGCGGCCCCTTAGCTCAGATGGATAGAGCAAGTGCCTTCTAATCACTAGGTCGCAGGTTCGAGTCCTGCAGGGGCCACATAGTAGCTGGTCAGCGATAGTCTGCGATTGACGTTGAGCTTGTCATTTCGTGTCGTTGGAGGTTGGTGGCCGCAGGACGTGTGGGATACATGTGGGCTGCGGTTGGTCGCTTCGATGCCGAAACACCGAGCACAGGCTGGATTGCAGCGTTCTCGTCGGCCCGTTCAGTTCGTTCCGTCCAGTACACGGCGCAGTGAGGGAGCGGTCGCCCTTGATTGTCAAGGCCCCTTCCGATGGTTGGTCTGCGCGGATTCCAGTCGGGTGGGTAACGCGATCACCCGGAACAGGTCGCAGGGAAGGCGTGAGTCGCTCTCGACTCGTCTCGTGAGCCCCCGATGGGTCGGTTGGTGGCCGCCTCGGATCGGATGACCGAGGTTGTTTCGTGCTCGTAATGGCGAGGAGGGGGAGTTGAGTCCCCGGGGGTGGCGTGACACGACTCGGAGCATCGATCCTTTTGGAGCCCGTGGGTGAACCATTCGATGATGGCGGACCGGCTGGGTGTGGTCGCCGATGTAGGAGTCGGTGGCTGCGGAAGTTGGTCGATGAACAAGGACCGCAGTCGGTCGTCGTCGAAGAGTGACTCGAGGCGTGCGAGCGTCGGTGGGCTAGCGATGCGCCGAACGTCGGATCCGAGTATCACGGCGGCTGCGGCTGCGACGTCGTAGCCGGTGAGCTCGACTGCATCAATCTCTGCGTCGTAGAGCCGCTCCGTGCCGATCACATACTCGTATGTTCGCAGTAACCGGTCGAAATCGACCGCGTCCTTCGTGGTCTCGTGATGTCGGTCGAGCCACGCTGCGAGCTTCAGGGCCGCCAGCCCGGGTACCGAAACGACCCGAAACCGTAAGCCATCGAAGGCAATCTCGAGGCTCGCGTCGAATGCATCGACGAATCCAACGACGGACATCACAGTCGTTTGGTCCGGCGGCCATCGCAGCATCGTCCCGTCCTGGATCTGTTCTCCGAACGGGACGACGTCGACTCGCCGTGCCTCAAATGGCCCGCCCGACGTTCCCCTGAGCCGATGCGCAGTGGTAGTGGGCTCGAGCAGGCCCGACTCGGCGAAGGCCCCCTTCAAGGCGTCGAAATCGTTCCACGACGCAACGGTCACTGCGATGTCGACGTCGTCTGTTGCGCGTCCCGCCGACATGTCGGCCAATCGATCCAACAAGACATCGCGTGCTAACGCGCCGATCAGCATCCACTGAACGCCGCACGTCTCGCACACGCGGGAGATTTCGCGAAGGAGCTCGAGGTCGTCAGGTTCGATTCGCAAGGTGCTCCTCTCGCAATCGGTCGGCGAGCTCGACCGTCCGTGGATCGCCTGCTCGCAGGAGGTCTGCGTAGACGAGCGGCCAGGGAGCAACATCGGATCGATCCTGGTGCTCGAAATTCCAGAACCGATCGACGATCTCTACGGCGCCGGTGGGATCGGAACGGAGTCGGTGCGTCCGAGCGAGCCGCCGAACCAGCGCCGTCCGGTCTTCGCGGTTCACGTAGATCGTGAAGAGTTCCGGACGGAAGTCGCCGAGCGCAAGCGCTGCTCCGGTTTCTCCTGACCAGCAGCCGGGAGTGACGTCCTCCGTGTTCCACCACGAACGCGGCAATGATTCGGTGCTGGCGAAGCGCTGCGAGGCGAGTCGGGGTCGGACTCGGGTCTCGTAGGCAACCGACCACTCGCTCAGTAGTTCCGGATGTCTGCGTACGCGGCGTCGTTCGTCTGAGAGAAACCCTCTTCGTTCGAACCACTCGAGTGCCGGACCCACAGAACCCAGGGCAACGCCGGCGGCAGCGCCGATCTCCCGGTACGTATGTTCAGCGAAGTCTGGCGTGGATAGCACCAGGAGGCCGACCCGCACGGCGGCGGAGGCCCAACCGAGACGCTGCGCTGAAGGTGGATCTTTCGGGCGGCGGCCGCTGACGAGAATGAGCGTGTCATCGAACCGGAGAAACGCATTGCCCGAAGCATCAACGGCGTTCAAGCCCATCGATCGACACCGTTCGATCATCACCGTCGACAGGTACTCGCTCACCAACACGCCACCGTCGACGTTGCTCGCCGAGACGTAGTGTCGAAGCCTGTTCGCGGCGGCCGACAGCGTCGCCGATCTATCCACTGTCCGTTTGGCCTCGACCGCGAACAGGTGTTGACCGAACTCGACGATGGCATCGGGCTCTTCGCCACTACCTCCGAGACGCTGGATACGGCCTCGGATGCCCGATGACTCCGCGAGCGCGTCAAGCGCGCGTTCGATGAGGTCGACCTCGCTTGTCCCTGAACTCATGTTCAGAATCCTACTTCGTTCACGAAACGTGAACAGTCAAGACTCTGAACGAAGGAGGCGGTCTGGAACGCCAGGATCACCCGCCTGGCGGAATCGGGAGACCCCGCTTAGGGGCGGATACGGCCGTGTTCGCGCCGTTCGAGAACGTGCGGCGGTTCGTCATGGCGCTCACCTACAGGTGTCGGCCGGCGCTGGTTGGTGCTGGTGAACGTCGTTCGACGCGCGGGATATTCGCGGGATGGACACCCGAAAATGCCTCACAACCCGCACTGGTACAGGGTTGTCCTGCATACTTCTAAGCGCTTGGTCGCAGGTTCGAGTCCTGCAGGGGCCACATAGTGGCAGGTCAGCGATGGTCTGCGATTGACGTTGAGCTTGTCATTCGGAGTCGTTGGAGGTTGGTGGCCGCAGGACGTGTGGGATAGATGTGGGGGTGCGGTTGGTCGCTTCGATGCCGAAACACCGTGGAGGAGATTGGATCACAGCGTTCTCATCGGACCGTTCAATTTCGTGAATGTCGACCGCATCAGGCGGGTCTCACAGGCTGCGACCGCTGCACACCGCTTGCGGACTCGATTGATCGTCGGTCCCGCGGGTCGCAGTTGGCCCATGTTTGTTCGTCGGGGTCGAGTTGTGCGAGGAACGCGAATCGGGTTCTTACGGATTGCTCCCAGGCCGGGATGTCGATGGGGCGGGTGAGGACACCGATCGATTCGGCTTCGAATTCGGATGGTTTGCGTTGTCGGAGGATGTCGTTCGGATGGAGGGGCTTGTTGCCGCGGCTGTCGTCGACGACGTCGGCCCAGCCTTTGAGGATCCAGAGGCGTCGTACGAGGGTCTCGTCGAGGTTGCGCTGGGCGAACTGGGCGAGGTCGTAGAGGTCTCGTGCGAGGGCGACTCTCCGGTAGCGGGCAAGTTTCTCGGCGCAGGCTTCGGCCTCGGTGATGATGGGGACGGTTGGGAGGTCGATCTCGTAGGCCTTGTGGATCGGACTGGGTACGAATCCGGCGCGGTCTGGTGTGCAGAGGAGCGGCCGGGTTGCGAACTCGACGGAGGCTTGGAGGTCGGGTGTGCCGAGTTCGTCGTGCACGATGCCGAGTCGCCAATGTCGCCCGCCGCCGCGGCTGGGTTCGAGCGTGAAGTGAAAGCCGGCGATCGACGTACCGTCGATCACTTCGCAGACGTCGAGGACTACGTCGTCGTTCGGTGCGGTGAAGTCGAGATCAGTCGAGAAGCGGCCGACGGAGCCGAGCCTGCATTTGCGCAGGCTCGTTCCGCCTTTGAATGTCAGCTGGTCGTCATCGAAGAGTCCGGCGTCGGCGATGGTCCAAAGCACGTGGTCTTGAGCGATGTCGAGTAGCGCTGCGCCGTAGGCGTCGGGCCGGCCGGCGTGTCGCTGGACGAGGGCGCGGGTGAGCTTGGTCATCACGCCTTTCCATACTGGGTGAGGAAAGGGGCGACAAGACGGTCGGTGAGTCGGTGCTTGGCCGAGAAGACTGAGTCGGGTCCGGCGCCGAGCACTACATGGGACAGCGACCGACTCGGCCGTCCAGCGAGGACTTGGTCAGCGGCTGACGGGTTGCCGCCGGTATCGAGCAGGTACGCGGCGCGCTGATACACAGTCGTCTTGTGGTTGTCGAGGAGGTCGAGCAGCCGAGGAGCGCCGCAGCTTTCGGCGAGCGACGTGAGGTTGGGGGCAAGGTCAGCCCAGGGGTGAAACGATGTGGGACGGGCACTGAGTTGGACCAGGAGCGCTTCGGGCCCGAGTGCCGGTAGTCCACTGGACCACCGGAGCAGATCGAGCTTGCGTTTGCGCAGCCATGCGCGGTCCGGCCCGAGGACGGCTGCTTTGTCGGGTCCCCATCCGAGCGTGATCGTGCTCACCGTGCGGCGGATGCCGCTTGGCACGATCGTTCCGTGCGGGACCCAGATCGATGTCGGTCCGTTGTATTGGCGGGCGAGATATCCGAGCCGCCACGCGACGGCTTCGCCGGCGAGCGCGAACACGGCAGTCGGGTCGCTTGCTTGCCAGGCGCGTAAGTCGATGAACGGGTCGCGCGGCTGTATCTCGCCGGGCGCGACGAAGGCCCAGACGCCATGGCGTGGTGTCGAGGCGACCCAGCCCAACGATTGGAGTTGCCGAAGGGTCGCCTCCACCTCACCGTCGGATGACGTCGCCTCGAGATACGTCGCGATGTCCGCCCGTGTGAGAATGTCGGGCCGGTCCTGGGTCAGGCGCGCAACGATCGACGCCAACGACCGCGGTATCCGTCGTTCAAGCTGAACCTGGTTTCCACGCTGGGCCATCGTCGATCACTCCCCGAACGTCGAAAGTGTACGTTCATATGTGATTCTCACGCGAATAGATGCTGAAATCGTGATCAAACGCGAACATTAGGTCGGTGGCTGGCTGTCGGCGTCACGGCACAGGCGGCTCAGACGCGCCCGTCGTTGCGCATTGGGTAGCGGACCGAGCGCCGTCTCGATGTGAAGCCGAATGGAGGAGTTCGGCCAGTCGTTGTGATCGGTTCTGGTCGATCAGGAACTTCACGCCGTTTGCTGCAGGGGGATCTCTCGGTCGGA
>JAYUDQ010000763.1:0-7948 GCA_043739745.1 Acidimicrobiia bacterium
AGCACTCCGTCGGCTTCGCCGGTCGTGACGATCAAGTCTGGGCGTTCCTCGTCGCCGAAGTCGATGAGCATGGCGAACCATCGGGGATCGACGAGGATCACGACCCGCTCGAGACCGCTATCAATCGCCGCTGCACCCGTGGGCTCGAAGCAGTTCTTTCGTTCATGGCCTTCGAGTTCCGGGAGCACGGTGCTGCTCGGCCAGCCGCGTTCGACCTTCTGGAGCGTTGCCTCAGGCTCTCTGGCAGGGACGGCGCCGAGCACAGGGCCATCCTCTCCACGAGGATCGGTTTCCTCCGGTACATCAACGCTCCTTGGGTCGACCGAATCGACTCGCTGATGTTCGGGGACGAGGCGCCGGACGGCCTAGCGGAGACAACGGTCGATACGACGATCAAGTGGAGCCAACCGAACCGTTGGGTGCTCGAACACCATCGAGCTCTCGTACGTGATGCCGTTGTTCGCGGCGCAGACCGGAGCATCGATTGGTTCATCATCGCGATGCTCCGGGCGGTGCCGGGATACGAGCCACACGACTGCGTCGCCTTCTTGCGCTCGGCCTCGCGACTGTCGGCGGCCGGAGAAATGCTGGGACGCATCCTCTCCGAAACCCCACCGGAAACTGAGCTTCTGGATCGAGCGACCGACTTCTGGTCCTCTGCCATCGCTGGTGGATCGCCCGAGGACCTACACGGATTCGGCTGGATGGCCGAAGTAGCCGAGCTGACCGACAGCTCCTGGGGGCCGCTCACGCTTGAGACGTTGAAAGTCACCGGCGGACGCTCCGACTGGTCGAACGCCGTCGCCGAACGCGCGTCCCAGATGGACGACCTCGACACCGCCCTCGCGATCATGGACCACCTTGTACGCGGTGAACCTGACCACTGGGACCTCAGACGCATAATCGAGCACGCCACTCACCTGATCCAGCGCGCATCCGAACTCACCGGAACGCCGGCCCATGAACGGCTTCGCACCGCACTGCTCGAACGTGGCGTACAACTCCCACCAGCGAGCTAAGAGCCGGCGACGACGATGTGCGGGCGGCTCCTGACACTGGGAACATGCATCGGGTAAATGTGCCACGTTTGGTATATTTAGGACGTGGACTTCGTTTCCCTAGCTGACGCGGCTGAGATGTTGCGGGTGTCGCGGCGCCGCGTGCAGGCGCTCGTGGAGCGCGGACAGCTGCGGGCGCATCTGGTGGGTGGGCGTTGGCTGGTCGATGCGCAGGATGTTCGCCAGCGCGGTCGCGAGACCGAGGTTCGTGGCCGGCCGATCACGCAGGCGACGGCGTGGAAGCTGATTGGGGAGATCTCGGCCCTGCCGTCCAAGGCTGCGGCGCGTGATGAGTTGCGTCGGCGGTTGCGGCCGCGGGCCGAGCATCGGCACGTGGCGGTGCACACGTCGGTCTTGTCCAAGCTCAGGCGCTCCGACGTCGTGAGGCCAGGCGGCCGTGATGCCGCCGATCAGGCGGGCGTGCCGGTCGGGTTGCTCGAGGACGAACTCGACCTCTACTTGCGAGCGGCAGACGAGCGACGCCTCCTTGATGATCACGTCGTGCGGCTCGACGCGGCCCGGCCAAATTTGCATCTCCATGTGCTCGAGGGTGGGACGTGGCCGGTATCCTTGGAGGGGCCGGTCGGATTGATTGTTGCCTGGCTCGATCTCGCGGATCGCGGCGACCGCGCCGAACGCCTCGTACGTGAACACTTGGCGAGGGACGCAGCCGATGCCTGACGTTCCGACGATTGATATGCGCGAAGAGCTTCTTGGCCGGCACGCGGCGACGATCCAGGGGCTGCACAGGTTGTCGATGCGGGTCCCGATCGAGCGGTGGGCCGTCGTCGGTGGACTGATGGTGTTGGCTATCGGCTACGAGTACGAGACGACGCCTTGGCGTGCGTCGCAGACCAAAGATGCTGACGTCGTGGTGGATGTCGTCGCAGCCCGGTCCGTGCTGGAGGACGCGATTCACGCGTTGCTGGAGCAGGGCTTCGAATTGGCCGCGTCGGTCGGGTCCGGTCCGGATGTGAGCCGGTGCACGTTCACGTACTACCGATCCCAGATCGACCTGCTGTGCCCGAGTGACGCCGAACCGGAGATGCTCGACAGCGCGGAAGGCCTGCGCAGCGTCGCGATCCCCGGTGGCCGGCGAGCGCTGGACAGCGCCCGAAACGTGAGCTTGTTCTTCGCGGACGACTACCACGACGTGTTGCTGCGGCTGCCCGACCTTGCGGGAGCGATCATGACCAAAGCAGCAGCGGCAGCTGATCCGAGAACGAGCGACGGTGAGCGCCACATTCAAGACGTCGCGTTCCTGCTGAGCTTGCGGTTCGATCTCGACGCGGTTGCAGCCGAGCTGCGCGCCGGCGATCGGGCCGTGCTCGACTCGATCGATGCGCTGCTTCGTGACTCGACGGGGCCAGCGTGGGACGGCTGCAGTCGCGAAGAACGGGATCGTTCGTTGATCGCGTTCGACACGTTCCTGCGTCGGTCGACCTGACCGTCACTTCTTGCGACGCAGCACCTCGCCCTTCGACGTCTAGGTCTTGGTCCCGTGACCCGGTCCCCGTTGGCGAGGCCGCGTCCAGATTGAAGCGTGGTGTCGCCGAGGACGGCAGCGATTCGGCCGACGGTCGACCACCGAGGATCGAGGTTGCCGTTCTCGATACGGGAGATATCGGCTCGCGGGACGCGGCTGCGGCTGGCGAGCTCGTGCTGGGTCCAGCCGAGCTCTTTGCGGCGTTCGCGGATCCCGTGGCCGGGGTGGAGGAGTTGGGCGAGGCTTTCGATGGCAATCAAGTGTCCAGGGCTATGTGCTTCTGCACATAGCCGACGTGGTTGGTTCTCGCGGCCGCCGTGGGGTCGGCCCTCCACGTTGGCGCGAACAATCCCGGCCGGCGGCGAGCGCGGCCTGAGCCTCAAACGGCTTCGTATGTGTACTTACGTAGACCGCTCTGCGAACTCCGTGGACTGCCCATCATTTGATGGACAAAACGTGGACTGGAACGCACGTAACCGCAGGTCATGGACTGGCTGGACGGTCATCCTCACCTTTTGCCAAGGTGAGGGTCGCGGGTTCGAATCCCGTCTTCCGCTCCAAGTGAAACCGCAGGTCAGGCACTCTTTCGAGGGTGCCTAATTGCTTCCAAAGCGATGGTAGACCGGGGCAATTTGCCCACAAGCAATACTGTCTCTGACCAGCGGAAATGGGTTTCGCCTTTTCCGGTCAGACCAGAGTCGAAGGTGATGCTCTACCATTCGTCGACTATTGGGTTGATCGACGCGGTGATCGCCGTCGACCAAATTCCACCGCAAACCACCCCAATGCGGCACGGAGGGGTCAGTCGTGGCGTCGAGTACGTGGCCGTTGTGGGCTCGGTGTCGTCATGCGGTTGGTTTGCCAGAGTCGGTCGATTGGGCATACGTGGATTCGGTCGTCGATGCGGTAGGCCTCGGAGCCGGTGTTGAGTAGGAAGCCTGCTTGGAATTGGTCGCCGAGCGTGTCGCGAAGTGCGGTGAGGCCGCGAAGCGCCTTTTGGTCGACTTCTCTGCCGGCTTTGATCTCGAAACCAATGACATTGCCCTCGTGGGTTTCGGTGACGAGATCGACTTCTTGTCCGTCGTGCGTTCGCCAGTGACCCATCTCGCGCACGTCGTCGCTCCAGGAGGCTTGCTTCAAGAGCTCGCCGACAACGAAAGTTTCGAAAAGATGACCGAACTCGCTCAGAGCGGCAGGATCGCGTCGTGCGAGCTTTTCGGGAGTGACACCGAGGAGATAGGCGGCGAGTCCCGAGTCGACGACGTGGAGTTTCGGCGAGTGCGCAGCACGGGACCTGAGTGTGCGTCCCCATGCCGGTAGGCGACGTATGAGGAACAGTGCTTCAAGCAGCCGGACATAGTTGTCCCCCGTGCGGGGCTCGACGCCGGCGTCGTTGGATGCTTTGACGATGTTGAGGACTTGGCCGGTCTGCGCGGCGAGGCGTTCCATGAGTCGCGGCAGCACGTTGACTTGCCGGACCCGAGAGAGATCGAGGATGTCTCTGGTGAGCGCAGTTGCTAGGTACGAGCGGTAGAAGTTGGCACGCCTTCGCACCTCGGCGCGAACTGCCAAGGGCATGCCACCACGGCACGTACGTTGCTCGTACTCCTCGCGTTCGGTGACGTGTCGTGTCGGAACGGTGAGAGCTTCGGGGTCGTTCAACGCGATGTCGAGGAAGTTTTCATGTGTCCCGTCGATTTCTCCCTGGGAGAAAGGCATTACTTCGACGAGTTGCATTCGACCGGTAAGTGCCTGGGTGCCACGTGGCAACGCCCAGAACGAGGCCGAGCCGGTAAGGAGCCAACGGCCGGTGTCATACGACTTGTTCAGTTCTGCTTTGATGGCTTGCAGTAGCTCGGGCACGTGCTGGTACTCGTCAATGCAGACCGGTGATGGACCGCGTACCGCGTCCGACGGGGACGCTTGTACCCGGGAGCGGACGGCGGGATCGTCGAGGTCGGTGATCTCGACGTCGTGCTTTCGAGCAAGTTCAGTCAGCACGGTTGACTTGCCAACCGAGCGAGCGCCTTGAAGCACGACCACAGGTGCTTCTGTCATCCGTTCGGCTACGACCGACAGTATCCGACGGTCGATCACATTGGCGGGCATCGAAGAAGCCTAGCGTTTCCTTCTGGATTGGAGGATGCTTACGTTCTGGATCCGAGGGGTCTACCTTTCCAGGTTCGAAGGCATGGCGTCTTCGTCGCCTGATCGCCGCGAACGTGTTCATTGCTGCCCGCAGCCCCGAGAGCATTTAGTAAGCGCGCGTACATAGATCGCTCTACGAACTGCCTGGACTGGGGCGTATTTGGTGGACAAAACGTGGACGCAGACGTACGCAATCGCAGGTCATGTACTGTATGGACACTTAGCATCACCCTTGCCAAGGTGAGGGTCGCTGGTTCGAATCCCGTCTCCCGCTCCAACGAAATGGTTGTGATCAGCCGATTTCATGCAGTCGGTCCCCGATCGACGGGGCTGGCAGCGTGATGAAACCGCGTCGACTCGTGACCGTCGTCGACCGTACGGCCACGTTTGGGCATGTCGATCAGTTGAGCGTGATGGTGAAGACGACGTAGGCGTGTCCTCAGGCGGTTGCGTCTCGTCCGCTTCCGGGGAACGTGCGTCGATTGAACGAGATCGATCGGCGGTTGCGCGGGTCCACCAGCCATCGGACGGTCTCGATCCCTTCGTCTTGCATCTCGCCGAGAATCGACTCAAGCAACCGGCGGGCGAGCCCGCTGCGTTGCTTGTCGATTCGTACTGCTGCGACCATCACGTAACGATGGCCGGTCTGCGGTCCGAAGCGCTCGTGCACGATCTGCTCATGTGCAGCGACCGCGACGATCTGGCCGTGTTCTTCGAGAACGACAACACGACGGTCAAGTGACCGATGGTTGGAGTCGGCGCGCCATTCGAGGAGCCCGCCGACGATCTCGCCGACTTCGCTCAGCCACGGCGAGGTGGTGTCGCCGATGTCGAAGGGCTCGAGTTGATCCGCGTCTACGTCGTCCGCGTCGCGAAGAATCACGAGGCGCCGCTAACTGGAATGTCGGAGAACGGGGCCTTTCGGCTTCCATGCTGTTGCCACCGGCGGGATGTCGGGGTCGTTGCCCCCCCGAGGCGCTTGGCCGCCATCGGCCAGTCGGCCTTCGGCGCTACTTCGGCGCCAACGCGAGACCGGCGCCGACCGTGTCGCCCACCGCACGGGCGTCGACCTCGTGCAGCGCGTCGAGGTACTGCTTGTACGCCTGCTTCTCCTTCTCCGAGGCCTTCAGCTCGTCGAACCAGAGCTTTTCCAGGTCTTTGTCCTTCTCGCACAGCTTCAGGATCTGCTCCTCGGTGGCTTTCCTCGGCAGACCCTTGGTCACCTGTGACGCCACCCGCGCCTCCCGGGCCGTCTTCAGCGCGCTCATCGCCTCGTTGTGCGCGCGTTGCGTCCCCATCTTCATGCTCGTCGTCATGGCCCGGCCCATCTCGTGGTCCACTTTCATGGCACCGAACTTCCCGTCGCAGATCGCCTCCACGACGGTCTGCTTGTACCCGGTCTTCTTGGCGATCTCCGCGGCGGACATGTTCAACAGGTCATGTTGGTAGCGGATCGACTGTGTGAACTGCTCGGAGTGACGCGCTTCGTGGTAAAGGGTGGTCGCCAATGCCTCGAGCCCATCCTTCTCCAGGGCGACGGGGTTGATCGCGATCGCCCACGTCCCCGGATCGAAGTAGCCGCGAGCGTTCGCCGGCATGCCTTCGGGGAACTTCAGCTCGATCGTCGGGAGCCCCCGCTCGGTCATCATCTTGTTGACGAGGGTGCCGAGCTCACCCATCTTCGCCTGTTTGGTCACGAGCTTCGCGTCCGTCGCGATCTGCTTGGTCCCTGCGAGGAACGAGCCCATCGCGTCCTTGTCGGCCAGCCCGCCCGCGTTGGCCGGGCGCTCGCCGATCAGCCGGCGCGCGCGGAAGTCTTCGACCACCTTCGCCGCCAGTTGCTGGCGGGTCGCGCTCGGGTGCAGCTTGCCCGTGCCCCCGATGTCGGCCACGGCGGCGTGGATAACCTTCTCGACCTCGCCTGCCGCCTTCGCCGTCTTGATCGTGGTTGCCACGGTGCGGAACGCCTTCAACGCCGCGCCGGCATCGATGCACGCGCCGGCGAGGTCGACGGCCAGCCACAGCAGCGACGGCTCCTCGGACGCGATCGCGGCGGCGGAGTTGATGGCCGAGCCCGCCGCGGCCTTGCCCATGTTGTACTGCTCCAGCGAGTCGGCGAACTGCTTGACGGAGAGCGCCGCTGCGCCCGTTGCCCCGGCCGCGCCCATGGCGGCCAGCAGCGACAGGCCCCCGGTCGGGGCTGCGGCAAGCAGGCCCAGGGCGATCGTGAGCGCGCCGAGCCCGAGCGCCTCCATCGCCGCCTCGTGGGCGCGCTTCTCCTGTATTCGCCCGACGTGGGTAGCGGCCTCCGACCCGGCGCCGGCCTCGAAGTTCTTCTTGGTCTGCTCGACGACGGGCGGCAGGTTCATCGGGTCGAGCTTTCCGGACTGGATGTTGCGCTCGGTCTCGCCGATGTTCTTGATCACCGGGTCCGTGGTGGCGGCGACGAGGCCCTTCAGCGCCTTGTCGTCGGCTGCCGCGACCGTCTTGTAGACGATGCCGTCTGCCAGCAGGATCGGGAACTGCGTCCCGTAGATCGCCTTGAGCGTGGTCAGCTCCTTCAGCTTGGCGACCATGTTGTCGGCGAACTCCTGGCCCAACTTCTTCTTCGTGTCGAGCAGGAGCTTGCCCTGGAAGATCTCGCTCTGGACCTTGGCCAGCTTCTTCGCCGCGTCGCGCAGGTGCTGCGATTCCCCCTTCGTGTCGTACCGGCTCGCCTCCTTCGTGGCGATGTCCTTGTTGGTCGCCAGCATGAAGAGCGCGATCGTGTACGTGCGCTGCTGGAACTTCATCGCGAACTGGTCGTAGTAGGAGGGCAGCTCGTCGGAGCTCTTCAGCCCGACGTCGGCCAGCATCTCCTTCACCTCGTCGCTGTCGTTCGCCCCGTTGTACGGCGATTTGAGCGGGTCGAACGGCTTCTGCGTCGGCGGGGTGCCGAGCCACACGGTCGGCGTTTTCGGATCGGGTGCCTTGCTCCCGTCGGCGGGGGTGTTGACGCCCGGTACCGTGATCGTCGGGCCGGTGTTGGGGTAGCGAGACGGCGGGATGTACTCCAGCTTCTTCATCAAACGGACGTTCTTCGCCACGTCGAGGATGCGCACGAGCTTCATGTCCTCGGCCGGGACCGGCGGGCCCGTCATGCCGGGGGTGGCCTTGGACATCATCGGATCGACCGAGGCGTTGGGACCGGACGCGTTCGGGTCCACGGACTTGTTCGGCTCGCGCTGGATCACGTGCGCCGGCGACCCGCCAGCCG
>JAYUDQ010000764.1:0-7946 GCA_043739745.1 Acidimicrobiia bacterium
GCGTCCGGCATCACCGGTGGCACCATTCGCGTGTCGGCCGGGCTCGAACACCCCGACGATATCGTCGCCGACGTTCTGGCCGCCGTGGCTGCGGCGGGCAGGCCCGCGACCGGGGACTGATCGCCCGATATCCTCCCGGCCCATGGCTCGCTTCGCCGCAGGTGCCGACCACGCCGGGTTCCGATTGAAGGACTCGCTGGTCGAGGTGCTCCGGGACCTGGGCCATGAGGTGATCGACCTCGGAACCAACAGCGCGGCGTCGGTCGACTACCCCGACTTCGGTGCTGCCGTCGGTCGGGCCGTGGCCACCGGTGCGGCCGAGTTCGGGCTCTGCGTGTGCGGGTCCGGAATCGGCATCAGCATCGCCGCCAACAAGGTCGCCGGCATCCGAGCCGTGAACCTCCACGACGTCACCGGCGCCCGGCTCTCCCGACAGCACGGCGACGCGAACGTGGTGTGCTTCGGAGAGCGGCTGGTAGGCATTGAGGTGGCAAAGGAGGCGCTGTTGACCTTCGCCGCGACGCCGTTCGAAGGTGGCCGCCATTCGGTGAGGGTCGAGAAGCTCGCACTCCTCGATGGCAGCCGTCCGTGCGCGGCTACCTGATCGTCTCGCTGGTCGCTGCGCTCATCACGGCCGGGCTCACGCCGCTCGCGATCGGAGCCGGCAACCGGTTCGGCATCCTCGCCCAACCCGATGGAGAACGGCGTCTCCACAAGCGCCCGACGCCCGTCCTCGGGGGCGCAGCCATGTGCATCGGCGTCATCGGGGCACTGCTCGTGGCCTGGCGCATACAGCAGTTCCACGACATCTTCGCGTCGTCATCGGAAGTGATCGGGGTCGGGATCGGCGCGCTCATCATCACCGCGGTCGGGCTGGCCGATGATCTCTGGGAGGTCTCGCCGCCGGCCAAGCTGGCGGGACAGGTGCTGGCCGGGAGCGCGATGTACCTCTTCGGCGTGACCCTTGATCAGGTCACCCTCCCTTTCATCGGCAATCTGCAGATCAGTGCCGACCTCACCCCGCTCATCACCGTCCTCTGGGTGATCGGCATGGGCCAGGCCATCAACCTCATCGACGGCCTTGACGGCCTCGCCGCTGGCATTGTCGCCATCGCCAGCGCGGCGTTCCTGCTCTACAGCTCGCGCCTCTTCGACAGTGAACTGATCTCGGGCTCGAACATGGGGCCGCTCGTGGCCGCGATCACACTCGGCATCTGCGCCGGGTTTCTTCCCTACAACTTCAGCCCGGCACGGGTCTTCATGGGGGATGCCGGTGCGCTGCTGCTTGGATTGCTCATGGCCGCGTCGACGGTCGTCGTCGGCGGCCGGGCGGTCCAGGGGGTGCCGGTTCCCGGGCAGACGTTCTTCTTCCTGGCCCCGCTCTTCATTCCGATCCTCATCCTCGCCGTGCCGATCGGCGACACCGTGCGGCTCCTGATCACCCGCACGATCCGCCGCACCGGTTTCGCGACGGCCGACCGCGACCACCTCCACTACCGGCTGATCGAGCTCGGCCACGGCCCCCGCCGGGCCGTTGTCCTGATCTGGCTGTTCACCGCCTTCCTCTCCGCGTTTGCGTTGGCACCGCTGTTCTTCAAGAGTGCGTGGGTGTTCGCGCCGCTGTCGGGTGGACTGCTCGTGGTCAGCCTCACCGCCTTCTTCCACCCGGATCTGATCCGCCAGCGGCGTGAGGCAAGGCGCGAGCGCGCCTGAACACTTCCCTTCGACGGGTCGTCGCAGTCAGGGGTGCAGCACTGCGCGAGTGCGCCTGAGCCCTCCCCCCCGCCGGGTCGTCGCACTACCGTGACGCCCGACCTCCCCGGTTGTTGGTCCGCCCGCTGCTGCGGGTTCGCAACCGGGGGTCTCCATGGCGACGTCATCCGCTGTACCGGCCGTGCTCCGACGCACGGCGGAGGCGCACGAGGAGTGGGCTGCCGACCTCGGCCGCTGGGGGTCCAGGCTGGCGTCATCGTCGTTTGTCGACGCATCGCTGATTGCGGCCGCACAGCGAACCGGAACCCTCAGTGGGCGCACGGCGGGCCATGCCGGCTGGACCCGCGGCATCGTTGCGGGGTTCGAGGCCGCGGACCGCCGACTCGCCGCGGCTCACCGTCCGGATGTGTGGCTTGCGCCGCTTCCCATGACCGACGTGGCCGCTCGCATCGCACTCTTACGGGCCATGGTCGCCAGCGGCGGGGGTGCCCGGACCGAGGCGTTGGCGTGGCTCATGGCCAACCGTGGCGGGCGTTACATGCGGGTCGATCCGAGTGGCGACGGCCGAGTCGTCGAAGTCCTCGGTGACCTGGCGACCGCCAAGCATGTCGTGTTCGTCGTTCCCGGGATGAGCAACGACATCGGCAACTACCGGTCTTCGCTGCGGAGGAAGGCAGCGTCGCTGCTTGCGGCGATGCGCTCCGAGACCCACGACGGCGTGGCGGTGGTGTCGTGGCTCGGCTACGACACGCCAGGGCTCGCAGGCGCAAGCCGGTCCCGGGCGGCAAAGGTCGCCGCCGTGCAGCTCATTGCCGACGTCGCGGCCATCCGCAATTCCTACCCGGCGGCACACGTCACGGTTGTTGCCCATAGTTATGGCTCGGTCGTGCTCGGTCAGGCCATGAAGGCCGGCCTCGACGCGCCGACGGCCGTGGCAGTGGGCAGTCCGGGCATGGACGCGGACGATCGTTCCGAACTCGGCTCACGAGCCACGACGTTGTGGGCGGCAAAGTCGACGACCGCGCTGGCTGTCCACCTGGTGCCGTTCTTCGGGGTTCCATGGTTCGACCTCCGGATCGGTGACCCCGTCGCGTTCGCCCCGGTCCACGGCGAAGACCCCGCAGCCAAAGGTTTCGGCGCCCGCCGCTTCCGTGTCGGCGACATCAGCGGTCATGGCGAGTACTTCGATCCCGGTACCGTGTCGGTTCGCAACATCGCCCGCATCGCCATCTCGCAACGGCCGGAATGAGTTCGATCGTCTGCTTGCGAATTTGCCATCTTCGTCCGTACCGGATAGCTTGTGCTTTCATTCACAAGCTCGAACGAACCCCACGCGAACCCGCAAAGGCCCTGTTGTGCGCAGCCCCGACATGACAGGTGATCGCATTTGCGGGTCGATTGAGTCTCCCTCTAGTTTGTCCGTTCGTTCACCAGCCCGGCACGCCACGGTAGGAAGGCCAGCAGTGGAATCCCGCGAGTCCCAGCGAGACACCTACAACGGCTTCGGCGACAGCATGGCCCGGGCCTTCGAACTGGCAGCCACGCCGGCGGTCTTCGGCGCATTGGGGTATTGGCTCGACGGGCGCTTCGGGATCCGGCCCGTCCTCATGATCTCGCTCTCGCTGACCGCGCTCGTCACGATGGGGATTCGGACGATGATCGGCTACGACCAGCGGATGAAGACGCTCGAAGCCGAGGGCCCGTGGGCGAAGCCGACCTCCAAGGCGCCATGAGCTCGATGTCCTCCGTGCCGTTCTCCCCATCGATGCCCGACGGTGGGCACCTCGCCGTCGAACGCAACATCGTGGCCGACATGGCGCGTCGTTCGCTTCCTCTGGTCGTTGCGATCGTTGCCGGATCCGGTGCGATCTGGGGAATCCACGGTGCCTTCTCGAGCGCGTACGCCGTCGCTCTCGTACTTGCCAATCTGACCCTCTCGGCCGCACTGCTCAGCTGGGGTACTCGGGTCGCACCGACCGTACTCATGGCCGTCGTGCTGTTTGGCTATCTCGGTCGCCTGGCCCTCCTCACCGTTGCGGTGCTGCTCGTCCACAACCAGTTCTGGGTCGAGATCGTTCCTCTCGGTCTCTCCATCATCATCACCCACCTCGGCCTGCTCTTCTGGGAGATGCGGTACATCTCGGCGACGTTCGCCTTCCCGGATCTCAAGCCAAAGAAAGGTCGCTGAGCGCAACCATGATCCCTTCAATGGCCGCCATCGTCGCCACTCTGGAGTTCCCGCCTGTCAGCCATCTGGTCGAATGGAGGGACTTGGGGGGCGGGATCAACAAGATCGTGCTCATTACGTTCGTCGCCTGCATCGCACCGCTGGCGCTGTTCTTCATCGCCGGCCGCAAGCAGGCCGCGGTGCCGAAGGGCACCCAGAACTTCGTCGAGTCCTTCGTCGACTTCGTCAAGGACGGGATCATCGAGCAGACGATCGGGCACGACGGCGAGAAGTGGATGCCGCTGCTGTTGTCGATCTTCTCGTTCGTCTTCGTGTGCAACATCTTCGAGGTCGTGCCGTTCATCCAGATGCCGGCCAGCGCCCGCATGGCCATCCCCCTGATGCTGGCCCTCATCGTCTGGCTCATCTACAACGTCGTGGGCTTCCAGTCGCAGGGCATCCGCTACATCACGAACTCCATCTTCCCGCCGGGCGTGCCCAAGGCGCTCTACATCCTGGTCACCCCCATCGAGTTCGTCTCCACGTTCCTGGTGCGGCCCTTCTCGCTCGCAGTGCGACTCTTCGCCAACATGCTCGCCGGGCACCTTCTGCTGGTCACGTTCGCTGTCCTCAGCTCAACGCTTTGGCAGCGGTCCTTCCTGGCCGTCATCTGGCCACTGCCGACCGTCATGCTCGTCGTCCTGACCGGTTTCGAGGTCCTCGTCGCGCTGTTGCAGGCATTCATCTTCACCATGCTCACCGCGGTGTACATCGGCGGGTCCGCGCACCCGGAGCACTAGCACTGAGCTGCCGCTTGCCGTACCGCTGTACCCGCCACACCAAACGCAATTCGACAACATCACCTATCAGGAGGACCACATGATCCTGGCTCAAGCAGCCGTAGTAGCCGACAAGCCCGACCAACTCCTCGACGGGCTCAAGGCCGTCGGCGCCGGTCTCGGTTATGGCCTTGCCGCGATCGGCCCCGGTGCCGGCATCGGCACCGTCGTCGGCAACGCGATCACCGCAATGGCCCGTCAACCCGAGGCTGCAGGCATGGTGCGCACGACGATGTTCCTCGGCATCGCCTTCACCGAAGCGCTCGCCCTCATCGGCTTCGTCGTCTTCATTCTGATCAAGTTCGCTTAGGAGTCCTTCGTGTTGTTGCTCGCTGCAGCCATTCGACTCGCCGAAGGCACCGGGGCCCAGGAGGCCCCGAACCCGATCCTTCCGGCGACGAACGAGATCATCTACGGGACGGTTTCGTTCCTGATCCTCTTCCTGATCATGTGGAAGGTCGCCTACCCCGCCGTCAAGAAGGGCATGGTGGCGCGCTCCGCTCGGATCGAGTCCACGCTCTCGTCGGCCGACAAGGCGATGGCGGACGCGCAGACCGTGCTGAGTGAGTACCGCGCCCAGCTCGCCGACGCAAAGACCGAAGGCAATCGAATCATCGAAGAAGCGCGTCAGCAGGCCGACGCCGTTCGCAAACAGATGCTGTCTCGTGCCGAGGCGGACGTCGCGAGCACCCGGATGAAGGCCGCCGAAGACCTTGCCGCGCAGGCCGAGCGTCTGAAGGCCGATCTCACGATGCACGTCAAGAGCCTTTCGCTGGAGTTGGCAGGGAAGGTTGTGGGCGCCAATCTCGACACCGACACGAACGCCGCGCTCGTTGACCGCTACATCGCCGAACTGGCGGCGAAGTAGGTGTCCGTCGTCGAGGGGTACGCGACGGCCTTCGTCGAAGTCGCGAGGGCCGAGAACGCGCTTGCGACGGTGGGCAGCGAGCTGTTGACCGTCTCGCGGGCGATCGAAGCGACGCCCGAGCTACATCGCACGCTGACCGATCAGGCCGTGCCGGCAGATCGCCGCCAGAGCGTCGTCGAAGCACTCCTCGGTGGAAAGGCGCATCCGATCACCACCAGTCTTGTTTCCATGACCGTCGGCAGCGGTCGGACACGAGAGCTCCCGGCCATCGTGGACGCGTTCCTTCGACGCGCTGCGAACGAGCAGGACAAGGTTGCAGGCGAGGTGCGTACCGCGCACCCACTGACTTCCGATCAGCAACAGCGCCTGAACGCCGCCATCGACACGGCAATGGGCAAGCAGGTGGACATCAAGTTCCTGGTCGATCCGTCGGTGATCGGCGGCGTGATCACCCAGGTGGGCGACACGATCATCGATGGCACTGTTCGCCGGAGACTCAATCAGCTCAAGGAAGCGATCTGACATGGCCGAGCTCACCATCAATCTCGACGACATCACCGCCGCGCTGCGCCAGGGGCTCGACGGGTTCACGCCCGCGCTCCTCCAGGAGCAGGTCGGACGCATCACTGAGGTCGGCGACGGCATCGCCCGCGTCAGCGGGCTGCCCGGCTGCGCCGTCAACGAGCTGCTGGAGTTCGAGGGTGGCACGCAAGGCCTCGCCCTCAACCTCGACGAGGACTCGATCGGCGCCGTGATCCTCGGCGACGTCGGCCACATCCAACAAGGCCAGTCGGTGAAGGCCACCGGCAAGATCCTCCAGGTGCCGGTCGGCGACGGACTTCTCGGCCGCGTGGTCGATCCGCTCGGAAACCCGATCGACGGCAAAGGCCCGCTTGCCAACGTGCAGGCCCGCCGCGTGGAGATCCAGGCACCGGGCATCGTGAAGCGCAAGCCGGTGAAGGAGCCGATGCAGACCGGCATCAAGGTCATCGATGCCATGACACCGATCGGGCGCGGACAGCGCGAGCTGATCATCGGCGACCGCAAGACCGGCAAGACCTCCGTCGCGGTCGACACGATCATGAACCAGAAGGGCCTGGGGGTGAAGTGCATCTACGTCGCCATCGGCCAGAAGGGTTCAACCGTGGCTGAGACGGTGCGCGCGCTCGAAGAGGCAGGCGCCATGGAGTACACGGTGGTCGTCAACGCGCCTGCCGCCGACCCGGCGCCGTTCCAGTATCTCGCCCCGTTCACCGGTGCGGCCATCGGGCAGCACTGGATGGAGAACGGTGAGCACGGCCTCATCGTGTACGACGATCTCTCGAAGCAGGCCGAGGCCTACCGCCAGATGTCGCTGCTCCTGCGCCGCCCGCCGGGCCGCGAGGCGTATCCCGGCGATGTGTTCTACCTCCACAGCCGATTGCTCGAGCGTGCCGCCAAGCTCTCCGACGCAATGGGCGGCGGCTCGCTCACCGCATTGCCGATCATCGAGACGAAGGCCGGCGACGTGTCCGCCTACATCCCCACGAACGTCATCTCGATCACCGACGGCCAGATCTTCCTCGACCTCGACCTCTTCAACTCGGGCGTCCGTCCGGCCATGAACGTGGGCATCTCGGTCTCACGAGTGGGTGGCTCGGCGCAGATCAAGGCGATGTCGGCAGTGGCCGGTTCGATGAAGATCGATCTCGCGCAATTCCGCGAACTAGAAGCATTCGCGGCGTTCGGTTCCGAGCTCGACAAGGTGTCCCAGGCCCAGCTCGACCGTGGCTATCGACTCGTCGAGCTTCTGAAGCAGCCGGCATACTCACCGCTGCGGGTCGAGGAGCAGGTCGTGTCGATCTACGCGGGCACACGCGGATTCCTCGACGATCTCGAGGTCGCGCAGGTCCGACCGTTCGAGGATTCCCTCCTCGAGACGTTCCGCTCCCAGCACAGCGACATCCTCGACGAGATCCGCACCACCGGACGACTCGTTGCTGACGACCGCATGTCCAAGGCCATCAACAGCGCCAAGGACAGCTTCCGGGCCCGGGCCTGAGCACCCCGAGCGTCCGAAGAGCTGATCGGTAGAGAGGGTCCCCTGTGGCTGGTGGCGAAGAACGCATCCTGCGAAGGCGCATCAAGAGCGTCAACAACACGAAGAAGATCACCCGCGCGATGGAACTCATCGCCGCGACGCGGATCGTCAAGGCGCAGGCCCGGGTGGCCGCGGCACGTCCCTATGCCGAGCAGATCACTGCTGTGGTCCAGAGTCTGGCGCAGTCCGGTGCCGGATCCGGGCAGCCACTGCTCACCCCTCGTGCCGAGGTGCGACGTGTGGGTTACGTCGTGGTTGCCGGCGACGGCGGCCTCGCCG
>JAYUDQ010000765.1:0-3085 GCA_043739745.1 Acidimicrobiia bacterium
TCGACGCTCGCCAAGCTCATGGCCCGGCTGTACGACCCGAGCCGTGGAACGGTGAGCTACGGCGGAGTGGACCTCCGCAAGGCGACGCACAAATCACTACGTGCACGTATGGTCGTCGTGCCGCAGGAGGGATACCTCTTCACCGGGACCTTGGCTGACAACGTGCGGGTCGGGCGGCCGTCGGCGAGCGATGCGGAGGTCGAAGCGGCGCTGGAGCGCATTGGTGTGCTGGAGCATTTCGCGGCGTTACCCGACGGGCTCGACACGGAGGTGAACGAACGCGGCAGCCGTCTGTCGGCGGGGGAGCGGCAGCTCGTGTCGTTGGCCCGCGCCGCGTTGGCCGACCCGGAGGTGCTGGTGCTGGACGAGGCGACGTCCAGCCTCGACCCGGGCACGGAGGCGGAGGTCGAGGCGGCGCTGGAAGCGCTGATGGCCGGACGGACCGTCGTCGTGATCGCGCACCGGCTGTCGACGTCGGAGCGCGCCGATCGGGTCGGCGTCGTGATCGGCGGCATCGTGGCTGAGCTCGGGACCCATGCGGAGCTCGTCGCTGCGGGTGGGCACTACACGGCGCTGCACGCGTCGTGGACCCGCAACCAGCACGCCTAGGCCTGAGTCGTCCGCTCGGATCGCAGGTGGAACACCGGGATGCTCTCGCCCTCGTCGGGATGCAGGAACGCGATGCGCAGCGGCGTGGACCGGCCGAGCTGGTCCGCCGTCGAGCCGACGAGGCGCAGGTTCAGCCATGGACCTTCGGCCAGCTCGCCCATGACCACGACCGCAGGCGCCGTGGCTGAGCCGGGACGGCCGTGCACCACGGTCCAACTTATGACGGTCGCATCGCCGCCGACGGGTGCCCACTCCAGCAGCTCGCTTCGGCAGGCCACACAGGCATGCGGCGCCGGGCCGGTCCAATGCGCGCATACGGTGCACCGTTGGGCGAGGAAGATGTCGTTCGCTGCAGCGTCGAAGAAGGCGGCCGTTCGGTCGTTTCGGTGCACCACGAGGAACGCCGTCTCCGGCACGGACAGCGATGAGGCCGGCAGGGGCAGGGATGAGGCCGACGGCGTGCTCATGCGATCATCGAAGGGGTGCGAGGGTTGGGGCTCATGATCAGCGTGGAGTGGTAGTCGAGGATGCCGCCGTTGCCGCTCACGAGGATGACGTTGTTGCGCTCGACCTGGCGCTCACCGCCCTGCCCGCGGGCCTGGATGATCGCCTCTGATACGGGCGTCATTCCCCACATGTAGTAACCGGAGAGCTGCCCGCCGCCGGTGTTCGTGGGAATCGATCCGTCCCGCCCCATCGCGCCCGACGCCGCGAACGGCCCGCCTTCGCCTTTCGCGCAGAACCCGTAGTCCTCCATCGTGACGAGCACCGTGTACGTGTAGCAGTCGTAGATCTCGGCGATCTCAACGTCCTGCACGCCGATCCCGGCCATGGCGAAGGCCTCACGCCCGGATGTGATCGCACCGCTTCGCAGCCCGAATTGGCTGTCGCGTTCCTGGATGATCCCCGGGTGCGCCTGACCCCAGCCCCATAGGTACACGGGCGGTTGCTTCAGCGATCGGGCCTTCTGGTCCGTCGTGACGATGACGGCAATCGCGCCGTTCACCACAAAGCAGATGTCGAACAGCCGGAACGGTTCGACCACCCATCGGGAGCGTGCGTGGTCGTCGAGTGTCATCGGCTCGCGGGCGACGGCGAGTGGGTTCTTCTCCGCCCACGTGCGCTGTGACACGGCGACCGCGCCGAAGTGCTCAGTGGTCGTGCCGTACTCGAGCATGTGACGCCGCGCCGCAAAGGCGTATCTCGGGTTGGCCCCGATCAATCCGCTGGCCTGCTCCACCCCGGCCATCCCCGAGAGCTCCCGGGTCTGGGCGTATCGGAGGGTCTTGCCGGTGATCGGCACGTCGGTGAACACGCAGGCCACCGTTTCGGCCATGCCTGACGCGACGGCCAGCGAGGCGTACTGGATCATGGCTCCGGCCGTCGATCCGTACTGCTGGATCTGGTAGAGCATCCGCAGGTTCTTCAGGCCCATGCGGGACTGGAGGCCCATACCGTTCACCGTCGGGGACGCAGCGTTGACGAGGAGGCCGTCGACATCGTCGAGCGTGAGGCCGGCATCCTCGACCGCGAGTCGGACCGCGTCGTCGGCCAGCTCCAGCTCGCTCTTCACGAATGCGCGCGTCATCGGGGTCATACCGAGGCCGGCGATCGCGGCCCGGTCCTGGGGGCCGGGTCCGGCGGAGGTGTGGGAAGAGCGCGGCACGACGCCGACCGTATGTGGCGGAGCCCCGTCCGTCCAACCCACCCCGGAATCTTCCCGACCCGCCCTGGCCTTACCACCGCTGGACCTCACAAGAACCGTGACGGCTGCTCACAGGTTTCTCACACCTCGCGCGGAGAGTGATCGGTGTCAACCGAGACGCCCGCACCGGGCGCTGGACCCAGGAGGATTCATGCTTCGCTCCCGATTCGTTGCCACTGCCACCGCCTGCGGCCTCGGTGCCGCGTTGGCCCTGACCGGTCTCGGTCTGGCGCCGGCCCACGCCCAAACGGTCAGCATCGTGTTCGTCGAACCGGTGGTGCCGACGCAGACGGATGCTGCCGCCATCGCGGAGAGCCAGGCACCGGGTGCGCCCGGCCGATTGACCGACGTGAAGATCAAAGCCACATCCGAGATCGCGCAGCGCCAGCTGACACTTGCCGATCTGACCGCCAAGGTGAGTTCGTCCAGGCGTGACTGCGGCACCAACGGGGTCATGCTGGCCGAGATCGCGGCCACGGCGTCCGGCCTCACCGCACTCGGCCAGACGATCGCCGCCGAGACCGACCTCACCAGAGCTCGCGCCGAGTTCCAGCAGATCTACACGTCGTTCCGCGTGTACCTGCTCGTCGCTCCCAAGGCCGGCAAGGTCGTGCGCTGCGGCGCGCAGCTCGTCCGGATCGACGAGCTCCGCACCGACGCGGCGAAAGTCCAGGCTGCCATCGACGCGGCGAAGGCGGCCGGGGTCGATACGACCGCCGCACAGCTCGTGCTGAATCAGGCCGTGGCGTCGCTGGGCGCGATCAACCCTGC
>JAYUDQ010000766.1:0-3082 GCA_043739745.1 Acidimicrobiia bacterium
GGTCTCACTCGCCGTCGAGGAAGTCCGCGATCATCGGGACAACCGTCTCGGCGCTGTCGAACAAGAACAGATGACCGCCACCTTCCACGAGATGGAGCGTGGCGTTCGGGATGACGCGCTGCAGGACCCGGCTGTTCACGCTCGGCACCATGGGATCGTCGGTTCCGGTCACGATCAACGTCGGGCTCTTGATGCAACGCGCGAACGGCACCGTCGATGTGGTCGCGATTGCATAGACCTGAGAGTAATATCCGAGCAGCGACGGGGGTCGAGTGAGACGGGCCCCGGCTTGCTGACGAAAGATGTCGGGCTCGCGGCGAATCCGTCCCCCGTACAGCGTCGGGGCCACCTTGTGTAGATATAACCGGGAGTAGTAGCGCCGAGGAGTCGCGAGGATCCGGAGCGCGGAGGGTTTGCCCGGCACCGAGCCGAGTCCGCATGACGTTGAAGCAAGGACGAGCCGCCGAACGGCTGTCGGGTGGCGTATCGCCATGACCTGCGCCAGCACACCTCCCCACGAGACTCCGAGGACGTCAGCACGTTCGATCTGCAGATGGCGCAGCACCGCGACCGCGATCTTGGCGATCGCCGGCATCGACAACGGCGTCAGCGACGTGCTGGATCCGCCCGTACCCGGCACGTCGAATGCGATCAAGCGTCGATCCGGCAGCAGACGCCGCACCGGCTCCCACATCTCCAGGTTCCCGCCGATGCCCATGAGGAGTAGCAGCGGCGGGCCGTCACCGGCCGTCTGGACCCGGATGCGATGGCGCCCGACCTGAATCCGCTCGATCTCCCGGCCGGCGGCTTGATCATCCACTGACATACGTCCCCGGTGCAGGGTCCAGCGGGGCGTGGCGTTTGTTGCCGAGCACACGAGGCGCTCGTCGGAGCGGGCCCGACCGGTCCTGCGTCCACGAGACCCAGTCGCTCCACCAACTCCCGGCATGCGGCGTTGCTCCGGCGAGCCATGCCTTCGGGTCGTGCGGATAGTCATCGTTGACGAAGTAGCTGGCTTTCGGGTTGTCTGGGGGATTGATCAGTGCCTGGATGTGGCCGCTGTTGGACAATACGAATCGCGTCTCGCCACCGAAGCTCCGTTTGGCGCCGTAGGCCGCCTGCCATGGCACGAGATGATCGGTGACAGCGGCCACGACGTAGAGATCCGTCGTGACCGTCCGAAGATCGACCGGGGTTCCGAGCACTTCGAGCGTGCCGGGGTTCATCAGCGAGTTGTCGACGAAGATCTGAACGAGGTCGGCATGCAACGCAGCCGGAAGGTTCGTCGAGTCGGCGTTCCACGCAAGGACGTCGAAGGCAGGCGGCGACTTGCCGAGCAGATAATTGGAGACCCAGTAGTTCCAGATCAGATCGTTCGGACGCACCCATGCGAAGACGCGTGCGAGACTCCGACCGTCCAAGACGCCGGCACGTCGCGAGTTGGCGATCGCGGTCGCTGCCGAGCGTTCGCTCACGAACATGTTCATCACGCTCTTCGCATGTGCGTCGATCGTGGTCACCGCGAGGCTGCTCGCGTTCACCAGGTGACGACCGGTCGCCGACAGGTGAGCGAGCATTGCGGACTGCGTGATGCCGCCCGCGCAGAACCCGATGACGTTCACGTCCTGACTGCGCGTGATCGCAGCTGCCACCTCGGCCGCTTCGAGGCATGCCAGGACGTAGCTGTCGAGTGACCAGTCGCGGTCATCAGGACCCGGATTACGCCACGAGATCATCAACACCTGCAGGCCTTTGGCGACGGCGTGTTCGACGAAGCTGCGGCCGGGCGCGAGGTCGAGGAAGTAGAACTTGTTCACCTGAGGCGGGATGATCAACGTCGGACGGCCATGGACCTGTGATGTCGTTGGCGCATACTGCAGCAGTTCGAACAAGTCGCTTCGATGGACGACGGAACCCGGCGTGAGCGCGACGGTGCGACCGACCTCGAACGGTCGAGTGTCGACTTGGCTCGGCATCGCGCCGTTGTGGCGGACATCCCAAGCGAGGTGACGGGCACCCTTGACGAGCGAATCACCGCGAGTGTCGAGAGCGCGCCGGAGCGCAACCGGGTTCGTCAACAGGTTGTTCGACGGCGCCGCGGCTTCCACGAGTTGCATCAGCGCAAACCGGGCGCGGTCGGCACTCTTGTCGTCGAGCCCCAACTCGTCGACGGTGCCGAGCAGCGCGTTCCGAGTCGCCAGGTAGGAACGTGTGACACGACCCCAGATGGCGCCGTCCCAGAGCGGATCGGCGAACCGTTTGTCCTTCGCATCGGGCTCGAGCCTCGATGATCCGGCAAGGATCCGGCCTTGGGCGGCAGCCAGATCGACCACCGTGGAAGCGATCACCTTCGGTCGCTGCGCCATGCGGCCGGCCCATCGCCCGAACGAAGAGGCGACCTGGCCCATGGTGAGTCCGACGAATGGGTTTGCGCCCTTGATCGAATCGGTCGCCGAGTGCTCGTTGTGCTGCCCGATCGCTTCACTCGGGTCCATGGTGCTCCTCGCGTGGGTCAGCGACCCGCTGATTGGTGACCTGCTCGCGCAGCTGACGCTTCAGCGGCGACCTCCAACACGGCCCGGTGTGCATCCAGGACCTCTTCGACCTCACGACGTTCTCGCCGCCCGTCTTGATCATGTCCCTCTTCCGATCGAGCACCGTCAGATAGCCCTCGTCATCGATGATACCCAGGTCTCCACTGTGGAACCAGCCGTTGCGGAACGATTCCGCCGTCTTGACCGGATCGTTCCAGTAGCCGGGCGTCGCATGGGGACTTCGATGGACGATCTCGCCGGTACCGATATCGCCCCGAGCTTGGCCAGGGTTGTCGTTGAATCCGCGGGTGCAGAAGAACGTCCCCAACTACACGCCGGACTGGGTGGCCACCGTTGCGTTGTGGGCCGAGACATCGAAGCGCACCGTTTCCTATGCGCTCTGCAATGACCGCAGAACGCTGCTGTGGTTCGCCAACCAACGCGCGATCGAGTACCACCCAACCTTGGCCCGAGCCGATCGACCTGATCACATGACCCATCTCGTCCTCGATCTCGACCCGCCGAGCGGCGACGACTTCGCGAATTGT
>JAYUDQ010000767.1:0-3078 GCA_043739745.1 Acidimicrobiia bacterium
GAGGGCACGCTGGTAGCCCTTCAACATGCGGGCATCCAACGCCAACCACCGGCCGTCGACGGTTTGGACTTTGCTGGAGATCACCAGATGGGTGTGCAGTTGCGGGTCATCGGCGCGGCTGGTCGTCTGGCGGAACCCGGCCACGATCAACCCGTTCGAATCGGGATGGAGCCGGCCGCCGTTGGAACGGATCCGGGTGGTCGACCCGAACCGTTCCACATGGTTCAACACCACCTGGACCGCGACATCGTGGCATTCGGCGAACCCGGCATCACCGGTCAACGCCCACAGCACACTCAACGATTTCGGTGCCGACACCGTCGCATCAAACCCGGCCACCGCCCGGATCGTCTTGCCGTTGGCGAGGGTGCGGTCCGTGAACGGCAAACCCAGTTGGACGCCGCTGACCGGATCACAACCGGACAGCAAACGCTCCAACGCCTCCGTCGACACAGTCCCTGACAGACCGAGCAGGTCGGCCTGCCGCCCGGACCACTGCCCGGGGAGCTCCCCGGGAGCATCCGTCAGGTAACGGGTGTAGTACTTCGCCGTGGACGCCGCGGTCGAGGCGTACAGGGTGGTCACCCGGATCACGACACACTCCAAGCCGCGGGCACCTGTCTGTAAATTTCGGGGTGTGCTGTTCGGGTAGTCGATCTGTGGCCGGTCATCGGTCAGTCCGAACCGAGCAGCGACAGCTGCGCGTGGTCGCTGGTGCGACGTGTACGCGTTGACTTGCGCGACGCAGTCGCGTGTTCAATCGCGTGGTCAATCGCGTTCGCGTCGGGTTGTGCGATGAGCTGAACGATCCGACCGGTGGTCACGTACTCGTACAGCGCGAACTTCGGAACGCGCAACAGATTGCCGAGACGAAGAACCGGCAGACCATGAGTGCCGCCACTCGAGGTGTACAGCGCGGCCATCTCGTAGGCCTTGGAGCGGCCGACCCGGAGCACGCGCGCTGCTTCCTCGACGGTCAACAGCAGCGGCAGTCCGCTCGACTCGTCATCGATCGGTTCGTTCACAACGGCCCTCCTCTCTACACATGCCTCGCGAAATCCGATTTCGTGACGTGTCCAGCTCACATACGGGAGCGCGAACCGGAAAGCGGGGACGAATGCCGCGAGATCTTCAGCCAGTTACAGAGCACGAAACGCGGCGCGCGCAGCAACAATCAGCCGGGATTCGGCGGTTACACGCACGGGAGACGCCAAGGCGGGGCCGTACTCTCCGATCGACGCGCGGGTCTGCCGTGCCCGCCACCCGAACTGCCCAGGCCGGGTCTTGCGTCCGGGGCGTACAATCGCTCCATGGCGCGCGCCAACAAGCTCGCGAGCCTCCGGCGACCGTATGACATGATCGGCGCCGAGGCGGACATTCGGCGGGTGAAAGACCGGCCCAGCGCAGCGGACAGAACAACACCAAACGTCACCAACGCGCTGCCAACGGCACCAATAAGAACCGATGGCGTGGGCGCGGACGTCGCCCACGCGAGGTCGGCGTCAAGCTCGTGGGAGGAACCACAATGAGTACACAAGGGTCCATACGCAAAGACGCCTCCAGCGCGTGGTTCTTCGTCGTTGACGTCGCGGCATCGGATGGTCGGCGCAGGCAACTCAGACGGCGCGGTTTCTCGACGAAGAAGTCGGCGCAGGACGCCCTGACGAAGGTTCGCAGCGAGATGCTGAAGGGAACCTTCGTCTCGTCCGTGCGTATGACGCTGGCCGCCTATCTTCGCGGCTGGCTCGACGGGCTGCCAGCTTCCGGACGCCGAGCATCAACGGTCGCCGGCTACCGACACCTCATGAATCACAACGTGATTCCGGCGATCGGCGGTGTCGACGTGCAGGCGTTGAACGCACTGCACCTCGACGGGCTCTACTCGGCCTTGTTGTCGCGTGGGTTGGCCATGTCGTCGGTCAGGAAGGTGCACGTCGTCTTGGGCAAGGCACTCTCCGATGCTGAACGGAAAGGTTTCGTGAATCGCAACGTGGCGCGTCTCGCGACGCCGCCTGCCTCGAGTGCTTCGAAGGCTCCTGAGATGAAGTTCTGGACTCCGCAGCAATTGAACACGTTCCTGAGGAGTATCACTGACCATCGTCACTACCCGTTGATCCGGTTGGCGGCCATGAGCGGGCTGCGCCGTGGGGAGCTGGTGGCATTGCGATGGACGGACGTGGATCTCGCTGGAGGGACGGTGGCGGTGCGTCAAGCGACGACTGTCGTCGATGGCAAACCAGTTATCGGTGACGTCAAGACGAAGCGCTCGCGGCGGGTCGTCGACATCGACAGCACGACCATGGCCGTATTGCGGGCATGGTCGAAGCAACAGAAGGAGTTCCGAATGCTGCTCGGCTCAGAATGGAAGGCGACGGGCTTCGTCTTCACGATGCCGACTGGTGAGGCGTGGCATCCTGACTCGATCTCGCAGGCATTCGAACGGCTCGTGTCGCCGGCGTCGAAGGCTCGAGCCGAGGAGGTCTTGATGATGCGACCGCGCATCCGGTTCCACGATCTTCGTCACACGCACGCCAGCCACTTGCTCGCCGCAGGAGTCAACGTAAAGGTGGTCAGCGAACGCCTCGGGCACGCCTCAGTCGCGTTCACACTGGACACCTACGCACACGTGATGCCGGGCCAACAGGCGGAGGCAGCCGCCGCTGTTTCAGCGCTGCTCGAAAATTCCGTGACCATTCTGTGACCAATCGGTGATTTCGGCTCGCTCACGCCGATCCAATTTCCACAAAACGCCTGCTCACGGAGAGCCCAGAGAGAGAATCGAACTCTCGACCTTTTCATTACGAGTGAAATGCTCTACCGACTGAGCTATCTGGGCGCGGTCGCAGGTCGCAATGCTAGCGGGCCACTGCTGGTGGGCCTACAGCGTTTCCGGACGCCTGCGGGCCATCTTGGTGCCGGGCACGTAGTAGCGGTCGTGCCAGATGCCACGGGGATCTTCGCCCTCCAAGGGCATCCTCCACGTCGTCGACAACGTCGTCGCGGCGGTGAGGTCGACGGCACACAATGGCCGCGGTTGGTCGTCCGTGCCCTCGACGTACGCGTTGGCTGCGTCGACCG
>JAYUDQ010000768.1:0-18328 GCA_043739745.1 Acidimicrobiia bacterium
CTTTCCGGCAACGACTACACGTTTGCCCTGACCACCGTCGGGCGTGAAGAGGCGCGGTACCGGTCGGAGAGCTGCCAGTACGCCGGGATCGCACCGGTATCGCTTGACACCTATACCCGCGCCGTCGCGCTCCAGCGGGTTTCGGTCACGGTCAACCGGCGGTCCATCCGAGACGCTTTCGCCGATCTCGTCGTCGAGGACGACATGCTCGACCAGTTGGGGCCGGCATTCAACAGCCAGCACTCCGTGTTCTTCTACGGTCCGGCGGGCACCGGCAAGACCTCGCTCGCCGAGCGGCTCGCCCGGCTTTACACCGACTGGGTGATCATTCCCCATGCGGTGATGGTGGACGGCCACACCGTCATCATCTACGACCCGATCGTCCACGAGGCCCTGGCCGAGCAGCCTGCCAGCCTCGACCCCCGCTGGGTGGCCTGCCGCCGTCCGCTCGTCGTGGCCGGCGGTGAGCTGGAGGCGTCGGCGTTGTCGCTGATGTTCGACCCGATGAGCAAGGTGTACACCGCCCCGTTGCAGGTCAAGGCGAACAACGGCATGTTCCTCATCGACGACCTCGGGCGCCAATTGATGACACCGGAACAGCTCCTGAACCGCTGGATCTACCCACTTAGCCGCCGGATCGACTTCCTCCAGCTCGTGAACGGAACGAAGTTCGCCATGCCTTTCGAGCTGATGGTCGCGTTCTCGACGAACATGGATCCCGACGACCTGGGCGACGAGGCGTTCTTCCGTCGCATCAAGAACAAGGTCTACGTCGGTCCCGTCACCGAGGAAGCCTTCGACCGCATCGTGGACCTGGCCACCGAGCGGACCGGGATCGCCCTCACCCCGGAGACGCATTCAACCATGAAGCGCATCTGCCGGACACGCGACCCCATTGGGTTACGCGCCAACTACCCGTGGGACCTTGCATCGATGGCGAAGTCGATCTGCGAGTACGAGGAACGACCGCCGGTACTGGACGTCTACGTCCTCAATCGTGCAGCAAACATCTATTGGGGCGGGGAGACGGGGAAGGTCACCCCGGAGCATCCTCGGCATGCGGAACACATCACGAATACGTCGCCCACGGCGCAGCAACTGGCGTCTCTGCTGCGACCGTGAGTCGAAACTCCTGCTCGCTGCCTACGAACCCGGGCGCCGCCACGGGTCGTCGGCGGCGGGAAGCTCGGCGATGGCTCCGGGAAGGCTCGTGACCGAGGCACCTGTCGCGTCAGACACCTCCCACGGGCGGATCGATCCGCTCTGGTCCATGACGACGAGCGACCCGGGAAGTGGTAACGAGAGCTCTAGCCGTCCTTGATCGATGTGTGCGCGGAGCGCCTCGGCATGGAACCGCTTGTAGACGAAGGCAAACTCGGGCGACTGATACCACGTACCGTCGACGATCGGACCCTTGGTGCCTTTGAAGATTGCGTCGATGTCCTCGCCCGTGATCGTGTGATACCGCTCGAGCGCATGGGCGATGGCCATGACGTTGCGCTCCTCGTGTTCGATGAGCGTGACCGTGCGGGCGAACAGTTCCTGCAGCCGGGCCTCGACGCGTTCGTCGAAGGCCGCCTTCGTCGGGTCACCGGCCGTCAGCTCCGTGAAGGAGGTGATGGTGGTGCCCATGGCATGGCGACCCTCCATCGTGCGCACGACGGACGTGCCGGACCCGAGGTCGCCGCCGACACCGACGCTGTTGTCACCACCGAAGAAATGGCGTTCGGCAGCGAGCGAGGCGAGCGAGATCATCACGTCGTGCTCCTTCTCGCTGCGCCAGGCGAAGGCCGGCTCTTCGAGTGGGACCCAGCTCACGAATCCGCCGACCGCCCCGCGCGGTTCGATCGTCGCGACGTCGATCGTGAACCGCTTGAGCAACCGGTACATCGCAACTGCGTGGCCGGCCTCGTGGATGGCCACCGAGTGGCGTTCGAGCGACATCGGATGGACGTCGTCGGGCATGCCGTGGGTCTTCTGGCCCTTTGCATTCAGCACGTCGGGCCATGTGACGACGTCGCGCCCGGCGCGCATGGCGACGATGAGCGACTCGTTGACGATGTCCTTGATGGTGGCGCCGCTGGCATTCGGCGACATGAGTGCAAGCCGGTCGACCTGCTCCTGGGTGAGGGAGTGCCGAATCTTGTTGAAGTAGCCCTCGTAGGTCTTGATCCGGCCCTTGAGCGTCGGGAAATCGACTTTGTACTGACGGTCGAGGCGCCCCGGACGCAGCAGCGCCTCGTCGAGCGCATCGGGCGCGTTCGTGGCCATCATGATGAGGATCCGGTACTTCGGTGGCTTCTTCGCCGGCATGGTCATGTAGGACCGCAGGCGGCGGGACATGAAGCCCCGCGGCTTGTCGAGGCCGCTGATCTCGGTGAGCAGGGCCTGGAGAGTGCCCATGCCGCCGCCGCCACCACCCATGCCGCCCATCATGATCTGTGCGATTCCACCCCGCGGGGCCGCCTCGGTCGGTGCCGATTCCTCGGCCGCCCGGGCCTGCCCCCACAGGTCGGTGGCCACCTCGCGGGCTGTGGACGGCGACATGTAGTGCAGGCCGTTGCAGCCGTACTGGACGTCGGCGAAGCCGGCCGCCTTGCCGTTGGGACCGGTGACGGCGATGCCACGGTTCCCGAGCGAGTCGGCCTCGTCGAAGAACACGATCACGCCGCCGTGGCGGAGTGCGAGCTTGCGCAGCTTCTTGAAGAGTGCCTTGACCTTCATGATGCCGACACCCATGAACATGGCCTGGAATGCACCCGGGTCGACGAACACGAACGGACGACCGGTCTCACCGGCGACGGCCTTGGCCAGGAGCGTCTTGCCTGTGCCCGGCGGGCCCCAGAGCAGGATGCCGCTCGGTACGTGGCCGCCGCGGGCCTCGATCTCCTCGGGCTTCTCGAGGAAGTCGATGTTCTCGCGAACCTTCTCGACCACCTTGTCCTGGCCCCACACATCAGCGAACCGGGTGTCGACCTCGTCGGGCAGATACGTGTCCACGCCGCCCCGGGACATGAACCAGAAGATGGCCACGAACTGCAGGATGGCAAAGGAGAGCGTCATTCCGATGGTGATGATGAACGGCAGGCCGGAGGCCTGGCCGACGAGCGCGTTGTACACCCGCAGCGGTGCATCGACGACCGTCTCGAAGATGTCCTTGCCCCACAGACCGGCCAACGCGACGATGCCGATCGAGAACCAGATGAGACCCTTGACGATGCGGGCCATCCGGTAGCGCAGCCACGGGTTGCGGCGTCCCCAGAACCGATCCCAGCCGCCGAAGATGGTGTAGCTCCAGAACTTGTTCCAGCCCTTGGACCGCTCGCTGGCGACGTAGTGGAGCTGGCGAACGGCCTCGATGGCCATGAGCACGAGGATCCAGGTCTTCGCCGCGATCTGAATCCGGGCCGCCTCGCCCCAGGAGATGATCGGGATCTCGGCGTGGTACTTCGCAATGAGGAACCCGAGGATGATCGAAAGCACCAGGAGTACCTTGATGCGGTCGTAGAACATCATCTTGCGGCGTGTCTTCGGCGTCCGGTCGTCCGGAGGCGGGATGTGGGGAACGACCATCTGCGGGCTTGCCATCATCGTCGAGCTCATTTCCGTACCGTCCAGGATTCGCTGATTCGCTTCACTTCGTTGTAGTCACGCTTGAAACACAACGATTCACATTTCATGATCAAGCGGTAGAGCTTGCTCGTCGCCCGGTCGACGAGGATGTTCTGATCAATGGTGATCCATTTGTTCGGTTCGACCTCGAAGTTGTACCGGATATGCGAGCCGCGGAGGCCGTTCTTCTTCGCCAGTTCGCTGTTCAGTACCACTTCGACGCTCGGATTGCCGTCGAGGAAGCTCTTCACGGGGTCGACGATCTTGGCGCTGGGAACAGTCTCGAACAGCGAGTACTGGCGCAGCAGCGACGGGCTGACGTCTTCACGCAGCTGGCTCGAATCGCCTGTGGCCCAGTCGCTCGGCAGCGGTCGGACCGACATCTCGGCCACCAGATGTGCGGGGAGCGCAGCGGCGAGATGCTTCCTGCTTGCGGCGAGCGTGGCCTTTGGTGCGCTGTCGATGATCAGCGACCACCGGGACGAGTTCCGGGCCAGCGGCGTGAGGCGCTCACGATCGATCTTGTACGGGTTGATCTCGAAGGTCTTCCACGATTTGGGGATCCGGGTGAACATGCGCTCATGGGAGTTCGACACCCAACGCCGATCGGATTGCGGCGCGATCGAGCACGCGCTCAGACTGGACGCCGCCACGGCCATTACTGCGACGAGCCGCAGCTTCATGAGAGCGCCGGCTCTGCGAACGCCACAGCGGCGAGGGGAGGCGGGCCGGTCGCGATCATCGTCCGTGCGCACGGCACGCAGACGTAGCTGATGACGGAATCGATCACCTCGAGCGGGATCATGGACTTCTGAAGGACCTCGGTGCCGCAGCGGGGGCAGGAGACGATGACGCCGGTCTGTTCGACAGGCCCCGCCATCTCAGCCCAGGCCGATCGTGGCTATCGATCTCATCTCGCGAATGTAGACCCCCACCGGGACTACATCGGCGAGGATCGGACGCAGGGCAAGGATTCGACCGGGCGGTAACCTGAGCCGGTGCAGCGAGGGAAGCAGAGGAGCGAGGTGACCCCTTCGCTCCCGCCGGGTGGCATCGAGGTGCGGATGCTCGGCGGCCTGGAAGTGGTCATCGCCGGTTCGGCAGTAGTCGTGGCCCGGGCAAAGGTCGGCGCCCTGCTCGCAATGCTCGCCCTGCAGCCCAATACTGTGCTTTCCGCGGATCGACTCATCGACGGTCTGTGGGGGGAATCGGTGCCCGCTGGCGCGACGGCCACCCTCCATAGCTACATCTCCATGTTGCGTCGCCTGGTGGAGACGAACGTCGAGACGAACGTCGAGACGAACGCGGAAACCAACGCCGAACCTGACGTCGGGAGCCCCGCGCGTCGTGTGGTCCACCGCAAGCCTGGCTACCTGCTTGCCATCGATCCGGATTCGGTGGACGCGCTGCGCTTCGAATCGCTGATGGCCGAGGGTGCCGCGGCGGCTGCGTCGCTCGATCATCGGGGCGCGGCGACCCATCTGCGCGGCGCGCTCGGACTCTGGCGGGGTGCCGCGCTCGTCGACCTTGCCTTTGCGTCGTTTGCCGGACCGGAGATCGCCCGCCTCGACGAACTGCGCCTGAGTGCCTACGAGACATGCATCGAGAGTGAGCTCGCCCTCGGCCTCCACCACCGCCTCGTCCCGGAACTCGACGCGCTGGTGTCCGCCAACCCGCTCCGAGAACGCTTGCGGGCACAGCAGATGCTCGCCCTCTACCGTTGCGACCGTCAGGCCGACGCATTGCGAGCGTTCGGCGAACTGCGACGGACCCTCGCAGAAGATCTCGGACTCGAACCGAGCCAGGCCCTGCGTCACCTCGAGGACCAGATCCTGCGCCAGAGCGCAGAGATCGATCTCCGGCCGGACGAGTCGGAAGGGCTGGCGACGCGCACGATTCCGGCCGCCGCCGAGTCGCGCCCGCCGACTGCGCCTCCCGGCTCTCCCGGCTCTCCCGGTCTCGTCTCATTCCCGTCGAACCTCGCAGCACCGGCCTGGCCGACCGTCGGCCGTTCCGACGAGTTGACGTGGCTCCACCGACGCGCCGCTGAAAGCGCGGCCGGGACGCGCGGCATAGAGCTCATCGTCGGTGCCGCCGGCATCGGAAAGTCGCATCTCGCGGCAACGTTCGCCCGGGACCGGTCACGCGACGGCACGATCGTTCTCTTCGGGCGATGCTCCGAAACGCCCGGGCTCCTGTACGCGCCGTTCACCGAGGCCCTCCGTAGCGCGCTCGGCGACGTCGACGGCAACCAGCTTCGCGAGCTCCTCGGCGACCAGGCGTGCGACCTCGCCCTGCTCCTACCCGAGCTCACACAGCGTTTCCCCCTCGGGCCGAGCCAGCCGACCCAGAACGGGCACCTGGAGGGTGCCATTGCGTCCGATGTCCGACGCCATTTGCTCTTCGATGCCGTGGCCCAGCTGCTCGAACGGCTGGCGGTGATGGCTCCGGTTGTCCTCATCATCGATGACCTTCACTGGGCGGACGACTCGACAATCACACTCGTCGAGCATCTGGTGCGCCGGCCACGGCCGAGTCGCCTGCTCGTCGTAGCCACGCTGCGCCCCTCCTGGACGGCAGAGGACCCGCTGGGCCGTGCTGTGCATGCGCTCGATCGCGATGGCCGGCTGCATGCGACGAGACTGACCGGTCTCTCGGAGACCGACGTCAGCGCGCTCATCCATGGTCAGGGTGAGCGCATCTCGGCCGAGCCGGTCGTGACACCAGTGGTCAAGATGCTGACCGCGCGCACCGACGGGAACCCGTTCTTCGTGCTCGAGATCCTTCGGCATCTGGACGGTGCCTCGATCTCCGCCGAATCCGCCGTGCTCCCGCCCAGGGTCCGCGAACTCATCCAACAACGCCTCGCCGCGATCGAGCCCGGGTCTCGGCATATCCTCGAAATCGCGGCGGTGATCGGCAAGCAGTTCGACATCGACCTCTGCCAAGCGGCCGACCCGCGTCGTAGCGACGAACGAGTCGTTCTCGGGGCGCTCGACGAAGCGGTGAAGGCGGACCTGATCCTGGAGGTTCCGAAGACATTCGGACGCTACGAGTTCGCCCAGGACCTCGTCCTCGACGCGATCCTCGCAGGGTTGTCGAACACCGCGCGGCGGATGGCCCATCGCGATGTCGCCCGGGCATTGGAGGCACAGCCGTCGACGAATCCGGCTCGGGTGAGCGCGATGGCCCGGCACTGGCTGGGTGCCGGCGCCGGTGGTGATCTCGCGAAGGCCGTCCGGTATGCGAGCGAGGCGGCACGCCATGCCGAGAAGTTGGCGGCATGGAGCGAGGCGGCGCGTTGGTACCAGCTGGCGATCGACGCGCTCGCCGACGCTCCGATCATCGACCCCGCAGCCGCATCACGATCGCGCGGCCAGTTGCTCGTCGCCTTGCACACGGCGATCTGGTGCGCCACCGACGGCGTCGCCGACCCCGCACTCATCGCCGAGGCGATGGACATCGGACGAACCCTCGACGACGGCGTGCTGTTCACGGACGCGGTACTCGCCTCGATGCTCACCACGGCACGGACCGAGACCGTGCACCACGTCGAGGTCCTCGAGGAAGCACTGGCCCGGCTGGACAAGGCGCCCCGGGAACCCGACCCGACGTCGTCGCGCCATCGCGACGGAGCTCGGGTTCGGATACAGAGCGTGATGAGCGAAGCCCTTGCGTTCGCAGATCGGGGCGACGAAGCGGTGGCTGTGGCCCGCGACGCACTTCTCGCGGCCCGCACGCTCGACGATCCGACACTGCTCGCCCAGGTGATGGACCAATTGGTCGCCGAGCTTCCACCATGGGCGTCTGACGAACGCCGTGCGCTTGTTGCCGAGCTGGCGGATGCCGACCGTCACGGCGACCCCGTGCTCTCCATGCGAATTCACCATCTCGATGCGCTCGTCGCCCTCGAGATTGGGGAAATCGACCGCTTCGAGCACTCGACGGTTGCCCATCTGGCGTTGGCCGATCGGATCGGCAAACAGCGCTCGCGGGCCGGTGCCACCCAAAAGCATGCACTCGTCTCGCTACTCCGCGGCCGCCTCGATGAGGCTTCGACCCGGTCGAGGGAGGTGCTGGCCATCAGCCAGCACCCGAACTTCCAGCAGGGGCAGCTCTGTCAGATCGCCCTCATCGACCGCGAGCGCGATGCATTGGCAGACTCGGTCTCGCTGGCTCGATCACTGATCGCCGATGCCGCCGACGTCGTCGAGACAACGGGTCGGCTCGGACGCCAGTTGTCGATCGCGGCGACTGCCGGCATCGTCCTTCTCGACCAAGGGGATCGCGCCGCGGTCCGGGCCGCAATCGATGTCTGCACCAGCGCTCGACTGGCCACGACGACGACGAACTTCACGTACACGTTCGGCGTCGCCGCGCTGGCCGAGCTCGTCGCCCACGAAGGGACAGATCAGGAGGTGTCCGATCTCCTACCGCTCGTGGCTGCCTGCATCGGGCGTCATGCCAGCATGCTGGGCATCGTGACCCTGGGCAGCGTCGATCGGGTGCACGCCATGCTGCTTGCGCGCCGAGGCGACGATGACCGCGCGCGCCACGCCTTCGAGCGCGCCATCGCGGATCACGACCACGGCGGGTCTGTCGTGCTTCGGGCCCGAATACGCGTCGACGCGGCCCGATGGCTGGAAGCGCGGCCCGCGAGCGGGGCCACGGACGGCCTCGATTCTCGACGTCTGCTCGACGAAGCGGAGCCTTTGATCGAGTTGCACCGGCTCACGCGGCTGCGTCGCGAGCTCGAGGGGATGCGCAACTCCGCAAGGTCGAACATCCCCCCGGCTTGATCCGCTTGGGGGCGGAGCGTCCGATTCAACTTGCGGTCCGGGGGGGACCGTGGGCCGAATCGCCGCCGCATGGACACCTTGCCGGACACACCTTGCGCGAACCTTGCGCGCTGCGCTTTTCCGGCCGCAGGAGAACCGCGACTGGGGACCTTGAGTTCGCACGCTTTGGACGACGGTGGTGCTCTTGCTACGTTCGTGACGCCCGTCACAGTCCCTGCTGGACTCCTGCGCCTTGGAGCTGCAATGCCCGACTTCCTCACGCTCTACGCCCAGGCGATGGGCGACAAGCTCGCCCTCGTCGATGACCGGCCCGGCGTGCCTCCACTCCACTGGAGCTTTGCCGAGCTCGAACGACAGGCCAACAAGCTCGCGCATGTGCTGCGCAACCTCGGCGTCCACCACGGCTCGACGGTCGTCACGTTCGGCCAGAACTCCGCCGGGTGGATCCGCATGACGCACGCGGCCCGCAAGGTCGGCGCGACTGCGGTTCCGCTCAACTACCGCCTTTCCCATGAAGAAGCGGCGTACGTCATCGACAACTGCGACGCCGAACTCGTCTACGTCGACGCACAGTACGCGGGCTTCCTGGCCGAGATCCGCGACCAGATCCCGAAGGTCGAGCACATCCTCGTCTTCGACGGACCGGCACCGGAAGGGATGCTCGAAGCCGACGACCTCATCGCAGCGGCACCCGGCACCGAGCCGGCACCGCCCGAGAAGGCAGACATGGCGGCCACGATGATCTACACGTCGGGCACGACCGGCAAGCCGAAAGGTGCATTGCGGCGTACGGCCGGCAACCCGCAACAAGGCGCGGCGCTCGTCGAGATGCTGCGCTGGCAGACCGACGACGTCTACATCACCACGGGCCCGCTGTATCACTCCGGTCCACTCGGGTTCGGTGCCATCGCCGCGACGAAGGGAAACACCGTCGTCGTGCAGCACAAGTTCGACACCGCGGACTGGCTGCGCCTGGTCGACACGTACAAGGTGACATCGACGTTCGCGGCGCCGACGCCCATTCGCATGATCTGCAACGTCGTGCCGGAGTTATTCGAACGGTATGACGTATCGTCGATGCGGATGATGGTGGCCAATGCGGCTCCCTGGTCGATGGCATTAAAGGAGCAGTACCTCAGCCATTTCCCCGAGGACTCGCTGTTCGAGGTCTACGGATCGACCGAGCTCGGCGTCAACTGCATCCTCGAACCGGCGGATCAGCGCCGCAAGCCGGGGTCGTGCGGACGTCCTGCGCCCTTCGTCGAGCTGGTGCTGTTCGACGATGACGGCAACGTGGTCGAGGGCACCGGCCCAGAACGGACCGGTGAGCTCTTCGTGCGCAGTTCGGCCACGTTCACGACCTACTACAAGGCTGAGGAGAAGTACGAGGCGGACCGGCGGGGCGACTGGCACACCGTCGGCGACATCGCCTACCGCGATGACGAAGGATTCATCTACATCTGCGACCGCAAGAAGGACATGATCATCTCCGGCGGGGTGAACATCTACCCGGCCGAGATCGAGGCCGCCCTCGAACTGCACCCGAACGTGTTCGACGTCGCCGTGTTCGGCGTGCCCAGCGACGAGTGGGGTGAGGCGGTCCATGCGGTGATCGTTGCGCAACCCCCTGGCTCGATCACCGCCGAGGACGTTATCGCCTACGGCCGGGAGCACCTGGCCAACTACAAGGTGCCGCGCACGATCACCTTCCTCGACGAACTGCCCCGCACGGGCTCGGGCAAGATCTTGAAGCGGGAGCTCCGGGCGCCGTTCTGGGCCGGCCAGTCGCGGATGGTCGGCTGAGGGCGGCTACGGGCTTGCGACTACGGGCTTGCCGGTGCGGCCGCGACCTCATCGTCGTCGTCGTCCGGCACGACCAGTACGGGCCGCGGGGAGCGGTGCACGACTTCGTAGGTCACGCTGCCGAGCAGTGCCGCTCGCAGCGGCCCCAAACCGCCATGCCCGACGGCGATGGTCTCGGCGCCACGCGCTTCGGCCACAGCCATGAGGGCATCGGCGGGCCGTTGGCCGACGAGCTCGACCTCGACGCGGACATCCGGCCATTGCGCGGCGAGCTCCGTCCGGATCTGCGACGTCGCCTCCTCCCCGATGACTGCGATGCGCTCCTCGAGCGGTCCGCCACGTGGTGCGAGCAGAGATGCCTCGTACCCGAAGACCAGCACGATCGGCACGTCCAGGCTGCTGGCCAGACGGGCCGCAGCCCGCGCCGCAGCAAATCCGCTGCCGCCGCCGCCGATGCCGACCACGATTCCACCGCTCATCGTCGAGCACCTTTCGTCGAATCGTTCATGGAATCCGGAGTGGAATCGGTTGTTGAGTCTGTCGTTGAATGGGTCAAGCTGCGCTTCACATAGGTGCCGAGGGGCGCGGACATTGCGTCCTCACCGTAAGGGTCCTTGACCAGCTCCACGGGGTCGGCCCGGTAGGTGAAGAAGCGCGGGTATTTCGCAGCGCACCACAACATCAGCGGAACGCCACCGATGAGCAACACCGTTCCGATCAGCAACACCGTTCCGACTCCGAGCAGGGTCCCGTAGCCGTAGGCCGCCACGCGCGCGTCCCATACGGTCTTGGCGAACACGTACAGAAGGACCACACCGCCGAAACCGGGAAGCACACCGAGCAGGACGAAGTTCTTCGGCGAGCGCAGGAGGAAGCGACGGAAGTACACGATGCAGGAGACGCCCGTCAAACCGTAATACACGGCGATGGCCATGCCCACCGCGGCAATCGAGGCGTTGTATGCATCCGTAGTCGTGTTGTGGCTTATGACCACGAGCGTGAGGTACCAGACGATCGAGATCGCACCGAACAGCCACGTGCTGAAGTCCGGGGTGAGGCGGACACGGTCGATTCGGGCGAACTTCGGCGGGACCGCGCCATGCGCGCCCATCGAGAGCATGGTGCGGGTTGCCGGCAGGATGGTCGTCTGGCATGAGGCTGCGGCCGAAGTAAGCACGGCGATGACGAGCAGCTTCACCATGATGGTGGGAAGTGCGACCTTGCCCAAGTCGTAAATGGCTTCCGCAGCGTGGTCCGTCACAAATTCGGGGCCGAGAAGTGCGACTGCGCCGTATGTGGTGATGAGGTAAATGGCGAGCAGGATGATGGTCGAGAGGACGGCCGCACGACCTGGCGTCTTGGCCGAATCCTTCGCCTCCTCGTTGACCGATACGCAGGTATCCCAACCCCAGTAGATGAACACTGCAACGACGAGGCCCGCAATTATCGCGGAACTGGACACTCCCGATGGAGACAACCACGACAGGCTCGGCTTCACGGAGCGATACGTCTTCGAAACCCCTTCAACGTCAACCGTCTTTGTTGTTCCGGCAAATGCCTTGACAATGGCGATCACTGCGAATGCGCCCAGCACGACCAGTTCTGTTCCGAGCAGGATCACCTGCGACCTGGCCGATAGTTCGATGCCCTTCCAGCAGATCCACGTCATGGCAATGATGAAGACGATGCCGATGACGGTGGTGAGCCAGATGTTCTTGGCCGCGTCCTCGTCGAACAGGAGCACCAGGTAGTGGCCCGAGACCCCGGCGAGGTTCGGCATGATCACGAGATCGGCGACGATGCAGCCCCAGCCCGCTATCCACCCGGCCTTCGGTCCGAACGCTCGAACGCCCCAGGTGAAGTTCGTGCCGCAGTCGGGATCGGCTTTGTTCAGGTAGAAGAACGCGGCCGCGATGCATCCCATCGGGACGAAGGCGAACAGCATGATGAACGGCGCCTTGGCGCCGACCTTACCGGTGACGAGACCGATGCTGGCTGCGAGGCTGTAGCCGGGAGCGGTCGAAGCGACACCGATCACGATGACGGCCACGAGACCGAGTGACCCGCCCTTCAGCCCTTTGCCGGTCGTCGCTTCCTCGGTAGCGAGCACGCTTTGCGCCATCGGCTCCCCTTCCTCTGGCTGTCCCGTGTCGAGCGGCAACTCTTCCACAGCGCAACCGCGAGGGAAAGAACGCGTCCGTCGTTCGCTCGCGCGCGTCAGCCGGGTGATGCGGCGTCGCCCAGGCGGTGCAGCAACGGGATCGACGGGAGGAAGAAGTAGGCACCGCCCCGCATGGTCACGAACTGCTGGAGTCCGGCGACGCGCAGGCGGGCCGGGTCAGCGGGCATGGTGAACGTGTTCGGGCCGCCGTCGTCCCGTCGACCGAGGAGGGGGTCGGTCTCGCCGGCGACGGCGAAGAGCGGACTGTTCAGCCAGTGGTGCTGCACGAACTCGAACTGGCGCACAAGGTCGGCGTTGAGACAGGCGAAGAGCAGACCGCGTTCCTCTCCGTCGTCGAGCAGCCCGGGTGGCAGCGGTCGACCGAAGCTGCGGCCTCGTCGGAGCAAGCGGTGGCGCTTCGTCGAATCGAGCGTGTCGGGGGGCGAATCGCGTCGCCCGTCGCGTGGGTTCGCCCTCCGGATGTGCGCGCCGATCGGGCACCGCTCACCGTCGGGATCATTGCGGGCGTATCCGAAGTCGTTCGTGGCACCTCCTTCGCCGTCACCGGCCAGCGGTGTCCCGTCGCTCCGGCGTCCAACCATCTTCTCGATCGCGGGCCGACCGACCTGTTCCTCGAATCGGCGCAGGGCGGCGACATCCTGATGGAGCTCGCGCACGACCAGGAAGCTGCCGAACGCGCCGAGCGAGCGTGCCGTCGAATCCGCGATGCCGATGACGAACTCGCCCGGATCCACGAGCGACCACTGGGCGTCGGGTGCGGTTCGGATTGGCGGGGCACCCCGTAGGACGGGCTGGGAGATGCCGTCGGTGAAACCGAAGTGCTCGCGGCTGTCGTCCGGCACGTAGGTGGCAACGTTGCGTACGACCCGTATCCCGGCCCGCACCATGGAGTCGGTCAAATGGCCGGTATGGACATCGAGCGCCGGTTCCGTGTCCGCGAACGCCACAATCAGCGCGTGGACCGGGTTCGTAGGGCCACCCCAGCCCCAGCGCTCCGGCGCCTGCGCGCCGACGTCTCCAAGGAGCCGGGATCGATGATCCGTGCACATACCTTCGGTGAAGCTTGCGCCGAACGTCGCCAGATCCGCTTGGGGCAGGCCCAGGAACGCCAGTCCGTCGCTGGTGAAGGCGATCTGTGTCGCGACCTTGGAACTGGATGACTTCGAGGTCGGCCCGGCATTTGTCACTGTGGGTGCCAGTTGACCCAGCCACCGCCGCGCCCGCTGCGCGTCGTGAAAAGTCGCAATGACGTGGCGGGATCTCGGCATCGCGCCCAACCCGAACAGCAGCAGTGCCTGCATCCGTTCGAGGTCCGCGGCCGGGATCGGCGCCGTGACGACGGGTGTGTCGGAAGGTCGGTTCACAGCGCGCGTACCCATGTCTGCTCCTCCTCGGTCGTGAGCACGGCGTGAAGGCCGTCGGCGAGAAGCGAGTTCTGGTCGACGTCCTGCACGCTGCGCGTCGGGTAGGCCTGATACCAGACCAGCGACGGCAGCTGGCTGATCCTGGCCCACGCCTTGAACGCTTCGCCGTCAGATGCCCCATCCCGTGTGAGCCACCGCGTCCGGGGGAACCCGACCCCGTTCGACCACACGGCGGTGAGGCCGGTGTGGGCCTTCTCGATGAAATCGTCGAGGTAGCTCTCCCAACTCCCGTCGAAGTTCGACAGAAACAGCAGGTTTCGCCCGCCATCAATGATCGACCAGTGCGCGAAATGGATCGAAGAGAGCCTCCCCAGGCGACCGTTGGTGTAGAGCAGGCGGGCAGCCAGGTTGATGACGAACAGGACAAGACGCAGCACTGTCCTCCGGAACGGCCCCGGCTTCACGGCGATGATGCTGGCAAGGTGGTTCTGGACACCGGTGCGGTCCTCGAACAGCTGCACCGAGTCCAGCTGCGCTCGGCGGGGGAGCGCAGTGGACACCGGGTCGCGGCGTTCTTTGTACCGCAGCAGCCCTGCGCCCACGGCGACGAGGGCGAGCGCGGCCAAGAGGGCTGCGGCAAGTACCGCGACGGCGGCACCCCATCCGCCATTCCGGACGATGATCCCGAACACAAGCGGAAGGAGCAGAACGGCGAGGATCAACGGAGCGATGCGCCGGACTCGCTCGCCGACGGTGAGGCGCGCGACGCGTTGGTGTGTCGCGGTTGGGTCGCTGACGCCGCCCTGGTCGCTTGGGGCCGCAAGACGAGCCCGTACGTCCGTCGGCGAGTGGAACGTCACCCCGTCCGCCTGGAGCGTGTCGAGCGTCGTGCCGAGCCGGTCGTGCAGCTCGGCCTCCCGTCGGATCCGCGCCACGGTGCGACCGGTGTTCCCGACGTGGCGCGCCGCCGGCCACTGCACACGTGAGCGAAGGAAGGCGACCATCGACTCGTCATCGTCGGCCGTGCCCCCCCATTCCTGGCACATTGCCAACACTGGGCGAAGAGATGGGCCGCTGCCGGCGACGAGTGTCCGGAGCAGCGCATCCGCTCGTCCCTCACCGTTGAGTTCGAAGATCAGCTTCGACCCCGAGCGTGGATCGTCGTGGATCGTCATCGACGCGAAGTGCAATGACGCTACGGCCGAGAAGTGGAACAGCTCATCGACGGGAGTGGCGCGCAAGAAGACTTCCAGCGCGGCGCGTCGAGTGTCGACGATGGGGAGAAGGACCGTGAACACGCAGTGCTCCACGTGCTTGACGGTACCGCCCGGAGCGGAGCGGATGCGCCATCCACCGCAGCTAGCTTCGAGGTCGATGGATCTGACTGCGACCGAACTGCACTTCGCCACGGTGTTCGAGGCAATGGCCGATGCATTCGGCGACGCCGACGCAGTGGTGCACGGTACCGAGCGGATGCTCTGGAGCGAGTACGACGACGCTGCGGCCCGCATCGCCGGGTTCCTGGACGCGAACGGGATCCGCACCGATCAGAAAGTCGGACTGTTCCTCTACAACTCGAACGAGTACCTGACCGCGCAGTACGCCACGTTCAAGAACCGGGCTGTCCCCGTGAACGTGAACTACCGCTACCTCGACGACGAGCTCGCCTATCTGCTCGAAAATGCCGACGTCGAGGCGCTCTTCTTCCACGATTCGCTGGCCGACCGGGTCGCCCGGGTTTCGGATCGGCTCCCGAAGCTGCGTGTGATGGTGCAGGTGCCGGAGCAGGCGGAGCGGGGCACGACCGGCCTTGTCCCAGGCGCCACCTGGTGGTCCGATGCGATCGCCGCCGACCCGGCACCGCGCCGCACACGCAGCGCCGACGAGGTGTACATGCTGTTCACCGGCGGCACGACGGGCATGCCCAAGGGCGTGATGTTCAAGATGGGCGACTTCGTGAACCGCATGCTCGGCGGTTGCTACGCGTACCGAGGATGGACGCCGCCCGCGTCGCCGGCAGACATCCTCCCCTTTGCCCGAGCGCATGCCGACCAGGGTGCCCGTCGGGTCAGCATTCCCGCCTGTCCACTCATGCACGGCACCGGGATGTGGCTCGGCGCGATCTACGCACACCTGCTCGGCGGAGCGGTTGTCACCCTCGCCGGACACCACTTCGACGCTGACCGTCTATGGCGGGTGGCCGAACAGGAGCGTGCCGATTCGATCACCATCGTCGGCGACGCCTTCGCTCGCCCCATGCTCGACGCACTCGACCGCGCGGCTGCGGCCCATCGCCCCTTCAAACTTGACGACCTTCGGGTGATCCAGTCGAGCGGCGTGATGTGGAGTGCTGAGGTGCAGAACGGGCTGCTGCACCATCTCGACGTCCGCCTCGCCGACTCCATGGGATCGACCGAGGCCGGCATGGCGCGGCGAATCGTCACCCGCGGCACGCCGATCGAGACTGCGGTCTTCGAACTGTTGCCGACGAGCCGGGTCTTCACGGAGGACGGGCGCGAGGTGGTGGCAGGGTCGAGTGAGATCGGCAAGCTCGCGGCTGGGGCCTGTGTGCCGCTCGGCTACTACAAGGATCCGGAGAAGTCGGCGGCGACGTTCCCGACGATCGCCGGGAATCGCTACACGGTGGCCGGCGACTGGGCGTCGGTCGACGATCGGGGCCGCGTCGTGCTGCTCGGCCGCGGCTCGAACTGCATAAACACCGGCGGCGAGAAGGTCTTCCCGGAAGAGGTCGAGGAGGCGATGAAGCGGCTGCCCGACGTCGAGGACTGCCTCGTGGTCGGTGTCCCTGACCCGCGGTTCGGGGAGCGCGTCGTCGCCGTCGTCGCCCTACGACCAGAGTCTGCAGCTTCCGGCGACGCGCTCATGGCCGAGCTGCGGGGCCGCATCTCGTCGTACAAGGCCCCCAGAACGGTGCACGTCGTCGAGCGCATTGCGCGCGCCGCAAACGGCAAAGCCGACTACGCCTGGGCCCGAGCGGTGGCCATTCCATGACCTTCGGTCAGACGTCAGGCCCGCCGGCATCTTCGAAGCAGGTGTCGTACCTGCTGTCGCTCGTCGAGAAGGCCGGGTTCACGAGCTTCGCCAACGCCCGCCATCCGCTCGGGCTCACGCAGCGCCAGGCGAAGGGGAAGTTCACGGGGCGCGAGGCGTCGGAGCTGATCGAACAGCTGCTCGCTGCGCCAGGGGCACAGGACACCGAGGACGACGCGCCACCCGCCCTACTCCGCACTGATCCGGCGGCCGAGCGCCGACAGCGCGCCGCCGAAGATCGACAGGCGACAGAACAGGACCGAGTGGTCCGCGGGCTGCCGGCCGACGTGCTCGCGAACGAACTGATCCGGCGGGGCTGGAAGGTGGGCGAACCCGACTGAGTGCCAGGTCGGACAGCCGACATTTGGAACATTCGCCCGCCGTCACCGGGCGAATCTTCCGAAGAACGACCGAAAGAGGGTTCAGCGCGGGATCATCGGCCCGCCACCGTTCACCGCCACGCGCTGGCCGGTGACGTAACCGGCCGCGTCGGACACGAAGAAGAGCACCACGCGGGCGACGTCCTCGGGGGTGCACACATGCCCGAACGGGTAGGTCGCATCGAGCTCGTGGATGTCGGACACGCCGGCAGTGGCCTTCGCCAGCCGCCGCCCCATCTCACTCACCACAAGGCCGGGGGCCACGATGTTGACGTGGATGTTGTTACTGACCTCCTCCTTCGCCATGGTCCGGGCTAGCGACTCGATCGCCGCCTTGCCCATGTTGTAGGGCGCGCCCCAGCCGGAATCGTGGTCGGTGGCCACGCTCGAGATCATGACGATGTCACCCCGGCGGCCCGGCTGCGCAGCAACGGTTCGCATGCCCGGCAGCAACAGCGACGAAAGGTGGTGCGGCCCGAACGCATGTGTACGTAGTACCCGCTCCAACTCCGCAGGGTCCGTGTCAGCGACCGAGCGGCCCTTGCTGGCAATCCCGGCGTTGTTGACGAGAAGGTCGACCGGCCCCAGCGAACTCAACACCGCTGTAGCAAGGGCCGCGCACTCGTCGTAAGAGGCGACCGACCCGGCGAACGCCTCTGCGGTCCCGCCGTCAACGCGTATCGATTTCACGAGCGCATGGGCCGAGTCCGCGTCGCTGCGGTAGTTGATCGCGACCGCAGCGCCGGCTCCGGCCAGCATGGTGGCGATCCCGGCGCCGATACCGCGTCCGCCGCCGGTGACAAGCGCGATGCGGCCCTGCAAATGCGAACCCGACGCACTCATCCGACCAGCTTCTTCCCGATGATCTCTTTCATGATCTCCGTCGTCCCGCCGTAGATCGTGGTGACGCGGGCATCGGTGTAAGCCCGCCCGATCGGGTACTCCAGCATGTAGCCGTAGCCGCCATGGAGCTGCACACACGTATCGACCGTTCGCTTCTGCAGCTCGGTGCACCACCACTTCGCCATCGCCGCCTCCTCCGCAGTGAGCGTGCCGGCGTCGAGCTGCTGAAGGCACCGGTCGACGAACACCTGGCCGATCTCGACCTCGGTGGCGATCTCGGCCAGCTTGAACTTG
>JAYUDQ010000769.1:0-3073 GCA_043739745.1 Acidimicrobiia bacterium
CCTACGGCCGTCGATGCCGCGGTCCGGTGCGCAAGGCGGGTGAGCACGACGCTCTGAGCCAGGCCAGGGATGGTCAGCTCGTGGCCGGCGGCAGCCGCCGTAGCCGATGCCGCACCGACCCCCGGCACGATCTCGAACGGCCGCTTGTTCTCGGCGCACCAGGCGATCTGCTCGCCGATCGCCGAATAGATGCTCGGATCGCCGGAGTGGAGACGAACGATGGCCGCGTCCGGGTGGGCTGCGAACACGGCCGTGACCTGTTCGAGCGTCATGACCTTCGAGTCGTGGATCTCGACGCCGGGCCGGCAGTGGCCGAGCAGTTCCTCGGGCACGAGCGATGCGGCCCAGACCACGACGTCGGCTGCAGCGAGTCGGTTCGCCCCGCGGATCGTGATGAGGTCTGCCGCTCCCGGTCCGGCGCCCACGAAGGAGATCACCGCGCAACGCGCTCGATCGTACGTGTACGTACGGCTGGGACGATGACCGCGGCCAGGTAGGACGCGGGTCGGTCGGCAACCACGGCGACCGGCACACTCCGGCCTCCGGCCAGGCCGAGCATCTCCCCCACCACGGCGCCTTCGAGACGATCGTGACGCCGAAGTCCGTCGGCCAGTTGCGGAAGGCGACGCCCACCCTTGTAGACGACGACCGTGCAGTGCGGGTCGTCGAGCACTTCGTCCGTGACGCTCGGCGAGTCGGCCGCGCTGACCATCAGCACATGCTCGTCACCCTCGGCAACGACGGTACCGGTCCGGGCCGCGAGCTCCTGGAACACCATGATCCCGGGCACGATCTCGATGGTGACATCGGGTCGGGTACGGGCGATGGCGCGGGCGATGGCCGGGAACGCGGTGTAGAGGTTCGGATCGCCGAGCGTGACGAACGCGACAACGCCGCCGGCATCGACCGCGTCCACCAGTTCGCTGGCTGCGCTCGACATCGATTCCGCCCGCTTCTCGGTGTCGTCGGCGATGACGATGGCGAGCCGGTCGACCACGACGGCGGGCAGCGCGGCACGCACGATCATCTCGGCCCGGCCGATGGCGTCGGTACCGGTCGAGGCGGAGAACACCCGGTCGGCCGAACGCAGGATCTGACGGGCCCGGTCGGTGAGGAGGTCCGGGTCGCCAGGTCCGACGCCGACGGCGACCACGCGCGGCTCACCCTTCGGTCGTACGGCAGCCGGGCGATCCCCGACGGGTAGCGACGCGGCACCGCCGTGGACGAGGCGCTCGACCGCGAGGCGGATCAGGTCTGCCTCCGAGCGCTGGGACCGTCCGGCGAGCGCGGCGAGCCCGGCCTTGAGGTCATCCGTGAGGTACACCGATGTCTTGCGCACCAACGTAGGGTAGACGTAGGGCACGCGGTCGCGAACGCATCGGTCAGTCGTCCCTGCGGCGGTTCCCGAGGCAACTCATGACGAACGCGGCTGCCAGTTCCGGCGCGTTCCCGAGGTGCACGTGCAGGTACGACGCCAGCATCGACGGCGAAGCGAACCCGCCGGTCGACTCGCCATGGCGGCCGGTGAGCGAAAGCGCGTCACCGGCCGGCGATGTGGTCGAGTAGTGGAACTCGTGGCCCCGCAGCACCGTCCCCGCAGGGCCGAGCGGTGTCGCCGAACACGTCACCGCGGCCCGGTAGCCGAGGGTCAATCGCTTCGTCATCTCGCCCTCGGTGGCCACCACACCGGCCATCGGACGGCCGTCGAGGCGGTCGGCCAGCCAGAGCAGTCCGCCGCACTCGGCCCAGACCGCGAGGCCGCCGCCAGTGATCCGATCCCGGACGTCCGCCAGCAGAGCGCCGTTGTCGGCCAGCGCGCCGGCATAGACCTCGGGGAAGCCCCCACCGGCCACCAGACCGGTACACCCCTCCGGAAGGCGTTCGTCCCGGCAGGGATCGAACGGGACGAGCTCGGCACCGGCCGCGGCCAGCGAGTCGAGGTTGTCCTGGTAGGTGAAGCTGAACGCCGGCCCGGCGGCCAGGGCCACGCGAGCCCGGCCGACCGCGTCCGGGAGGCGGGGCGCGCCGACAACCAGGGCGGGCGCTGTCGCCGCGAGGCGCATGACACCATCGAGATCGCAGCTGCGGTCGATCGCTGCGGTCAGCGCGCGCAACGAGGCGCGCACCGCGTCCGGACGTTCGGCGACGGGCACGAGGCCGAGGTGGCGGTCGCGCCAGGAGAACGTGTCGTCGCGTCCCAGGACGCCCAGGATGGGGAGGCCGAGGGGTTCGAGCGCGGCCAGCAACAGGAGCTCGTGGCCGGGGCTGGCGACCCGGTTGAGAACGATGCCGGCGACGCGGACGTGCGGGTCAAGAGTGGCGAAACCATGGACGATGGCGGCCACCGACTGGCTCATCGAGGACGCGTCGATCACGAGCACGACGGGCGCGTCGAGGAGGCGGGCGATGTCGGCGGTCGATGACGGAGTACCGTCGCCGGCACCGTCGAAGAGGCCCATCACGCCCTCGATCACCAGCACGTCAGCGTCCGCCCCGGCCCGCCCGGCGAGCGGACCGATGGCGTCGACGCCACACATCCAGGCGTCGAGGTTGCGGGCGGGCCGGCCGGTCGCGAGGGCGTGGTAGCCGGGGTCGATGAAGTCGGGACCGACCTTCGCGGATGCGACCTTCACCCCGCGAGCAGTGAGGGCGGCCATCAAGCCCGTGGCAACAGTGGTCTTGCCGACGCCCGAGTGGGTGCCGGCGATCACGACGCGGGGCGGGAGCGACACCATGGCCCGCCGAGTGTGCCATCTCAGGGGTGACAACTCGGTGTGAGATCGGCGGACGCGGCGCCGCAGCCGTGGACGCGACCCCGGGCAAATCGGGTCGCTGCTTGCGATGCGAACCCGATCCGGTCCACGCTCTGGGCCTATGGACGCCGACGAGCACCGCCCGACCGGGCCGCTTCGTCGGGGCTGGACCACCGGCGCATGCGCGACGGCGGCCACGAAGGCGGCCTGCCAGGCGCTCCTCGGCGGCGGTTTCCCGGACCCGGTCGAGATCACGCTCCCGCGTGGCCAGCGGCCCGCGTTCGCGCTGTCGACCGAACGGCTCGGCGATGGCGAGGCAT
>JAYUDQ010000770.1:0-7908 GCA_043739745.1 Acidimicrobiia bacterium
CACCTATTAAATTTCCGACGATCGACCTGACGGTGCAGATGCTCGCACCGCTGCCGCTCGAGGGTGACGACGGCCGCGAGCCATGCCTCGTCTGGCACAAGATCGACTCATCCATCGGCGGGTACGTGATCCAGGACACCGAGGTGTGGACCCGGGGCGGCCGGCTCATCGCCCGAGGCCGCCAGCATGCGTTGCTGATCCCGGTCGCCCCTGGCTGAGCTAAAGCCGACCCGGGGAACTGTCGAAACATCAAAGATGGCCTTTCGTGTGGGCGCCGCTCCTACCGCGCTGACGGATCAGTCGGCACCGACGGAGACGCTGTTGACGGTACCGTCTGGTCCGATGAATCGAATCGGCACAATGCCGCCGAATGTCGGCACCGCATTGCCTGCTCTGGGTGGCCGAACGAAACGTCTCGTCGTCATGCTTGCGACCTACAACGAGGCCTCATGCATCAGCGAATCGATTCGCCGAGTCGCGGCAATCGTTCCTGACTTGATCTCGCACGGGATCGATGTCCGGTTGCTCGTGGTCGATGACTGCTCACCCGATGGAACCGCCGACCTGGCTGTAGCCGCTGCGCACCGGTACGGCTTGGACATCGAGGTCTCCAGCGCTCCCCGTTCGGGCCTGGGAAGGGCGTACCTTCGCGGCTTCGCGGCGATCGTCGAGCAGGGTTGGGCGGACACGATCGTCACCCTCGACGCCGACGGCCAACATGATCCGGCGCTCATTCCAACGCTTGTGTGGGAACGCGACCGCCGCGGTGTCGAGCTGATGGTCGGGTCACGCTGGGTCGAAGGTGGCCAGGTGATCGGCCTCTCCGGCGCTCGGAAGGCCATGAGCCGATTCGGCAACCGCCTCTTCTCGATCGTGACCGGAACGTACGGCGTCCGCGATGCCACCACCTCCTATCGCGTCTTCTCGACCGAACTGGCGGCACAGTTCGATCCCGGCGATCTCTCGGTGTCGGGCTACAGCTTCTTCAGCGCGTTCGTCGGTGTTGCCGTGGCGTCTGGACGGCGGGTCGCCGAACATCCGATCGTCTTCGCGTCGCGGACCTCCGGCGAGTCAAAGCTGCAAGTTCGCGACCTGGTGCAGTTCGCCGCGAATCTGCCTGCCCTCCGACGGTCGTTGCAGGCAACGCGTCGGGTTCGATTGGAGCATCTCCGGTTGCAGCAGGACCACATGGCCGTCACGGCGCCGTAGCACCGGGCTGCCGAGCCGCTGTCGACCTGAGCTTGTCGGGTACGCCGAGGTCCACTTCGGTCGGACGGGGGTCCGCGAGGCTGGCCCGCGCCGCTCCCCGAGGGGCAGCGGCCTCCAGCTCGTAGAGGAACGAGTACCCGAACATCGACCCCCACCGCCGGGAGAGACGCCGGTCGACCTCGCGTGCCCATCGGGGAGCCGTGCGGGCCGCACCCGCTGCGGGCGATCGGGCTGCGAACGCCTCGAACGGCAGCCCAGCGGCTTCCCGACTGCGAACCCACCACCCCGACCTGGTCGCGAGGCGGCGCATGGAGCGGTCGCTGAACAGTCGGAGGTGCGCCCGGTCGAGGGCACCACGCTGGTCGTAGTCGAACTGGCCCACGCCGATGCGCAGCCGTGGGTACCAATGCTCGATGTTTGCGACGGATACGAACAGCCTGCCGAACGGCCGAACGGTGGAGTGCAGCGCCCGCAGCAGACGCTCCGGGTCGCGAGTGCGGGCCAGCACATCGAGCGCCAGCACGACGTCGAAATCGGCCAGCGCGTCTGCCGTGGCCGCTTCGAACTGCTCGATGTCTTCGTCGAGTCGCGGGTCGATCCCGCTGGGTGTCCGGGCGGAGGTGGCGCCCAGGGCATCGGCGAGGCGCACGACCTTGTGTCCGTCGGCGACCAGCCGGTCGGTCAGCTCGTCGTTGTCCGGGCCGAGATCGAGGATGCGCAGCGGACCCAAACCGTCGAGAAGTGAGAGGAGGTGTCGCTGCGTGTCGCCAAGACCGGTCCGGAAATCGGTGCGGAACGAGAGGTCGCCCGACCCGAGTCCGACCCGGTGGGCGCGGTACCGCAGGACATCTGCCGTGATCTCCACTGCGTACTTCATGCCGTTCACGTAGCAGATCTCGTCCCCGTAGAACGTGGGGATCGGGACTTCGACGACGCGCTTCCCGGCTTCGATGAGCTGCAGGATGATCTGTGTATCGAACCGGAAACCCTGGTCGTTACGCTCGAACGGGATCGAGCGCAACGCGTCGACGCGATAGGCGCGATAGCCGGAATGCCATTCGGACAGGGTCGCTCCGGTGAGCGCGTTCTGGACCTTTGTGAGCGCCTTGTTCCCCGCGAACTTGTAGAACGGCATCCCGCCGGACCGGGCCGACCCCGCGTCGAGCATGCGAGAGCCGAAGACGGCGTCAGCCTCGCCCCTGACGAGCGGGGCCACGAGGTCGGGGAGCATCTCGGGCGAGTACTGCCCGTCACCGTGGAGCATCACGACGATGTCGAGATCGTTCGCGATCGCCCAGTGGTATCCCGCCTTCTGATTGCCGCCGTAGCCGAGGTTGCGTGACTGGTGGACGACCTCTATCGGCAGTTCGGCCCGCGCGAGGTAGTCGACGCCGGTGCGGAACGTCTGGTCGGCGGAATGGTCATCACTGACGAGGACCTTCGTGATGCGAGGGCGGAAGTCCGAAGGGATGCGGTCGAGGACCGACGCGAGCGTGGATTCCGCGTTGTACGCGATGACGAGGATGCCGATGCGGGCCGGTGCGTCGGCGCTCACCAGCGGTACCCCGTCATCGGCGGTTGCCCGGACGGATCGCACCAGCGGGGGCCACCCGACCCAGGATGGATGGCACGATCGTGGCAGGTGTAGCCACGTCGGGCGGGTACGGGCGCAGTCGATCGTCCACTCGCATCCACACCACCACGCTTCCCTCGCGGAAGACCTCTACGAACTTGCCACTGCGCACCACGACATCGTCGTACACCGCAAGGTGGTCGGCTCCCATCACTGCCTCATCGGTGATGACGAAGTCCACGCTCCGCGGGTTGCGGGGGTTCTCGCCCTTTACGGCCCAGAGCGTGGGCACCCACGGGTTCGGGAACGTGTACGCCTGGTACCGGTGGGTCAGGTGAGGGGTGAAGAAGTATGGCGACGAGGTGACGATGCGGGCGTCGGTCGGAACGACCTTCAGCGCCCGCCGGTAGGCCGCTGCCTGCGGTCGGGCGGCCGTGGCCCAGTAGCCGTCGTCGAACTTCGCGGACCACGGCCCAACCCCGGAGTTGCGGACACCGAAGCTCGACACCACAGCGATCAAGGCCAGCGCCCAGCGCGCAGCCCGCGTGCGCCGCGTCGCGATGGCTCGAGCGGCTGCGACTGTGGCCGCGGCGAGCGGCATGGCGATGTAGTGGTACCTCGGGTCCCAGATGAACGACAGGCTGCTGAGCAGGTTGACGATGAACTGGGGGAGGCCGATCAGCAAGGGGAGCGGGCTGAGCAGCCCGATGTACCCGAAGGGCCGCAGGATGTGATGGGCATAGGTCTCGGCCTGGTGGTCCCTGAGGACCGCGTACACCCGCATGGGGTGCAGGACTGCGGTACGGGCCAGCTCCGACATCGATGAGCCGAGCGTGCCGAACAGCTCCTCGTAGAACGGCGCCCGTCCCAGTATCCGGGGAATGATCAGCTTCGTAGCCAGGAAGAAGTACGCCATCGCGCCGCCGAACGTGACGAGTCCGTAGCGCCGGTTCTTCCGCCAGACCACGGCCATTCCGAGGAGGGCGATGGCCAGGGCCACGTCCTCCTTCCACAGAACGGCGCCGATCGCGAAGGCCGTGTACCAGCGCCACCGCTCGTGCTCGGCGAAGGCCCACGCGCCGAGGACGAACGGGATCGCCATCGTCTCCGGATGGAACAGCTCCTGGATCAGGAACCCGGTTGACGGATGGAACAGGTAGACCGATGCCAAGGCGAGTGCGATCCACCCGCTGCGGGTGAGCTTTCGGGTGGCAAGGAAGACCGGGATCGCAGCCGACGTCACCGCGATGGCCTGGCTGACGTCGAGCAGATTGGGTCCTGCACCGAGCCAGTAGGCGGGGACGAAGAGCACTGCAGCCGGGTTCCAGTGGTGCCCGAGGAAGCGCAGGCCGCGGACGGTGAGGAACTGCCTTCCGTGGCCGAGGAGGTAGATGCCCTGGTCGTAGATGCCGAGGTCGTAGTCGAAGCTCAGGAACTGGTTGTGGCGCTGGACGACGAGCACGCTGAAACGCCAGGCGAAGCACAGCATGAGGACGACGAGGACAACGACGGGCGGGTGGGGATTGCGGCCCAGGTCCGCGAGCCGCCGGAGCCGTCTGACAACCTTGCTCACCTCGCCGAGGCTATCGACTGACCGCAGCATGACCGGACCTGAGATCCTCACGGTGCGCAAGGTTCGGCCGGCTTCCCCGGCTTGACTGTCCAGGCAAACGGGTGACGCGCCGATACCCTTTCGGTGATGGCGCCGACCGACGAATTCACCGATGTGACCGAGGCGCTCGCACACGATGGAGGGACGGCGCTCGAGCGGGTCAGCTTCAGCCCAACGCCGCCGACGCTCGCCGAGCGCTACCGCCACTTCGACCGGCCCCGCAAGATTGGCCGCCGGTCGGTCCAGCCGCACACGATGGTGGCGTACGGCGTGTTGGCGGTGCTGCTCATCGCCGTCGCCCGCAACTGCAGGACGCTGCAGGAGCCTGGCCACGACTGGGGTGACGACTTCGCCCTCTACACCCGACAGGCGCAATCCCTCGTGGAGGGAAACCCTTCGCAGGTGGTCGCCGAGACGCGGTTCTCGGTGCAGGAGAGCGGTTGGGCGTTCTCACCGAACGCGTACCCGTGGGGATGGCCGATACTCCTCGCCCCGGGCGTGTTGTTCTTCGGTCTCAACTACTTGAAGCTCAAGCTGATCACGACGACCATGCTGGTTGTCAGCCTGTTCTTCCTTTACCGCTTCGTCGTCCGCCGTACCGGGCACATGGGCGCTCTTGCGCTCGTGGTCCTGTTCGGAACGAACATGTTCTACCTCGGTTGGACGAACACCGTCCTGTCCGAATTCGCGTTCTTTGCTTCCGCGCTGCTCACCATCTTGTTGCTGGACCGGTACCAGGTTTCGGGTGCAATGCTCAACGCTGCAAGACGGCCAGGCATCCTGGTCGGATTGGCGCTGGCCTGGACCATGAACGTCCGACGTGAGGGAATCGGTCTCGTGCTCGGTCTTGTCGTCCTCCATGCCGTCGAGGCATGGAGTGAGCGAAAGAACCCGGCGATGCGCTCGACGCCGCGCGCCGAACTGGTCAGGCGATTCGCAACCCCGTACGTCACGTTCGTCACCGCGGTCGTTGCCTTCCAGATCGTCCTGCCCACGGACCTGCTGCCGAACGCCGGGAAGAGCGGACTGAAGAACGTTCGCGCCAACCTGCATGTCTACCGCCTCTATCTCGCCGAGCACCTGGGGCTCAAGGATCCAGGCGACTACCCCTTGCGATGGATCCACAACACCGCCGTCGGTGGCACAGTTCTCGTCGTCGTACTTGCGCTCGCGGTCGTCGGCGTCATCATGCGCTGCATCGTTGCGCCTCGAAAGGACGCATGGCTCGTCGCCGGCTTGGCCGGGCACGCCTACATCGTGCTGTCCGCGCCGTTCAGCGAAGGCCGCTACCTCTACGCGTTGTCGCCATGGGTTGCGTACTTCGCATTGCAGGCCGTCCCGGCCGCGGCTTACGCGGTGCGAGGGCTCCGACGTGCAGGGCCGATGTTCGGCGCGCGGCTGGTGGCGGCCGTTGCCATTGGGTGCCTCGCCGCATCAAACGTGCCGGCTTTGCGGAACGCCCTTTCCTATCACCGCGTTTACACCTACATCGAGAACGGCCCGGATTCGGTGGCTGCCGTCGACATGTTTGCCAATGTCCGCACGCGCACGCGCCCAAACGACATCATCTTGTTCTTTCGGGCCCGATCCATGATGCTCTACACCGGTCGCCGCGCCGTGCAGAACGCTAACGTCAAGCGCATGTCCGGCATAGCCGATTGGTATGTCATGGCCAAGAACAGCACCTACGGCCAGCAGCTGGTCACACCGGAAGCCGCGCCGGCGCTCGGCCTGTCGCTGGCCTGGGAGAATGCGGAATGGGTGCTGTGGAGATTCGCAGTGCCGTCACCTCCCACAGTTGCTTCGCCCGCACCTGGAGCCGGGCTGGAGTTCGCCAGCGCAACCACGGCCTCTCTGCCAACGCAACCCTCCGTAGCCACGACAGCGACCAATCGATAGGCACATGTCCATCTCCACGACTGAACGACCGCCGTTGATGCCGATCGCTTCCGGCTCGCCGACGGGAACCGCCGACGATGTCGAGATCTCCATCCTGATGCCGTGCCTCAACGAGGCCGAGAGTGTTGAGTTGTGCATCCGAAAGGCGAAGAGCTGGATCCAACGCAGCGGGGTTCGGGGCGAGATCGTCATCGCTGACAATGGGTCGAACGACGGCTCCCAAGCGTTGTCGGAGACGGCCGGCGCCCGGGTCGTCAGCGTCGAGGAGAAGGGTTACGGAAGCGCCCTTCGTGGTGGAATAGCGGCCTGCCGCGGACGATATGTCGTCATGGGTGACGCCGACGACAGCTACGACTTCTCGGAGCTGGACGGGTTTCTCGGGGAGCTTCGGGCCGGCAACCAACTCGTCATGGGCAACCGTTTCAAAGGTGGTATCCGTGACGGTGCGATGCCGGCACTTCACCGTTACCTGGGCAATCCGGTGCTGTCGTTCATCGGACGGCTGTTCTTCCACACGCCCATCAGCGACTTCCATTGCGGTCTGCGCGGGTTCGACCGACGGGCAATTGAAAGCATCGGCTTGGCCACGAGCGGCATGGAGTTCGCCAGTGAAATGGTGGTGCGAGCCAGCCTGGCCGGGCTGAGCATGACGGAAGTGCCGATCGTCCTGCATCCGGACAAGCGAACCCGAAAACCCCATCTTCGGACGTGGAGAGACGGCTGGCGCCATCTGCGCTTTCTCCTCCTGTTGTGCCCGACATGGCTGTTCCTCGTGCCGGGGATTGCTGCTCTTGTGGGCGGCCTGATCGCAACAGTGGCGTTGACCATCGGCCCGGTGAAACTCGGTGGTGCGGTGTTCGACGTGGGTTCGCTCGTCTACGCGACATGCCTCACACTCATGGGGCACCTCTGTGTGATGTTCTGCTGGGTGGCACGCTCATTCGGAGAGGAAGCCGGACTCCTGCCGCCGAACGCGAGGACGGCGCGATTTCGAAAGGCGTTCCGTTTGGAGCGCGGCCTCCTGTGGGGCACGGCGATCTTCGCGTCTGGTGTGGTCGCCGCCGTGTTCTCGTTGCTGCGGTGGCGGTCGCAGGGCTTCGGAGAGCTCGACTACGGACAGCAGATCCGCGTCGCTGCACCTGCGGCGCTCGGCATGACGCTCGGCTTCTCGACCATCATGACCAGCTTCCTGTTGGCGGTGTTCGAACTGGCATCGCGACGTCCGCGACGGTGACCGACAACGAGGGCATCGACTACTTCTCGCGTGGAAGCCGGTTCCGTTCGATCGCCACCCGAGTGGCCTACCGTGCTCGGAAGGCGATGTACACGTGCATCGCAGCGGAGATCTCGTTGGATGCGAACACGACAGTTCTCGACGTAGGGCTGACTCCCGATACCTCGCTTCCCGATTCGAACTTCTTCGAGCGCAATCACCCCCATGGCGAATGCATCGTCGGCCTCAGCCCCGAACCGATCGCCACACTTGCGCACGTCTTCCCGAACGTGCGGCTCGTCCAGGCGTCGGGCACCGAACTTCCGCTGCGGTCGAGCTCGGTCGACGTTGCCGTCTCGTTCGCCGTGATCGAACACGTCGGCACGCGGGAACGCCAACGCC